>JAHJUC010000102.1 GCA_018829385.1 Alphaproteobacteria bacterium | reverse complement strand
GTCTTCACCATCTATGGCAACCTGCTCGGCATTCCGCCCGAAACGATCCCGCCGCTGGTGCTGAAGGCAATCATTCTCGACACGTTTCTGGTCATCGGCTTCATCGTCATCAAGCGCCGCCGCAAGCAGATCTGGGCCGCCATCCGCAAGATGCTTGGCTGGACCGAAAGCCGCGAAGAGGCGATGCAGGTCCCCAACTCCGTCGAGGCCGAGTACTCACGTATTTCCTGAGGCAGCCTGCCCGGCGCGCAATCCGGTCAGCCGGTCGAGCGCGCCCTGCAGGATGAAGCTGGCGGCGGCCGAGTCGATCCGTTCCTTGCGCTTCTTGCGCGAGACGTCCATTTCGATCAGCGCCCGTTCCGCGGCAACTGTCGACAGCCGCTCGTCCCAGAAGATGAACGGAAGCTCCGTCTTCTGCGCCATGTTGCGCACGAAGGCCCGCGTTGCCTGGGCGCGGGGGCCTTCGCTGCCGTCCATGTTGACCGGCAGGCCGATCACCGCGGCGCCTGCCTTGTCGCGTTCGAGAGCCTCGATCAGGGCGATGGCATCGAGCGTGAACTTCTTGCGCTTGATCATCGGCCGCGGCGAGGCAAGCCTCAGCGACAGGTCCGAGACCGCCAGCCCGATGGTTTCCGTCCCCAGGTCGATGCCGGCAATGGTTTGCCCGGGTTGAATTTGCCCGGAAAGCTCTTCGATGCTGATAGCCGCCATTTTTTGCTCTCTGCCTTTGCGCCACAGCTTCTGCCGCGCTAGATGATGGGTTTAGCGAACAAGCCCTTGAATTGCGAGGGCCGGTAAATTGCAAGGGAGAGAAACGCATGAAAATCACCTGGCTCGGTCATTCTGCATTCCGGCTGGAAACCGCCAAGTCGACGATCCTCATCGATCCGTTCTTCACCGGAAACCCCTCCTTTGAAGGCAATGACCGCAAGGATGCCGTCAAGGACGTCACCCATATCCTGCTCACGCACGGCCATGGCGATCATGTCGGCGACACCGCGGCGATCGCCAAGGAAACCGGCGCGGTGGTGCTCGCCAATTACGATCTGGGAGTATGGCTCGGCCATCACCACGGACTCGACCGGCTGGAGATGGGCAATACCGGCGGCACCATCTCGCTCGATGGTTTTTCGGCCACCTTCGTTAATGCGCTGCATTCCTCCGCCCACATCACGTCTGATGGCGTGTCGCACTCGCTCGGCAGCGCCAATGGCCTGATGCTGCATTTCGAGGACGAGCCGGGTCTTCTGCACATGGGCGACACCGACATCTTCTCCGACATGGCGCTGATCAACGAGTTGCATCGCCCCGAAATCGGCATCGTGCCGATCGGCGACCGCTTCACCATGGGCGGCGCGGTCGCGGCACTTGCCTGCCGCAGGTTCTTCTCCTTCGCCAAGGTACTGCCCTGCCATTACGGCACGTTCCCGATCCTCGACCAGACGGCTGACGCCTTCGTCGAGGCGATGGAGGACGACGCCAAGAACGTCGCCGTGCCCAAGTCCGGCGAGAGCGTAACTGTCTGAGCCGGGTTCGGCCGGGCGACAAAGCGACAAAACAGTGCCCCGCAGTTGCGCGGCTGCCCGCTCGCGGCTATAGCGGGGCCACCCGTTCATATCACCCGATGAGGACCCGATGTCCGTAGATCTTGCCACCGTCAAACGCGTTGCGCACCTGGCCCGCATTGCGGTCACCGACGAGGAAGCCGCCCGCATGGAAGGTGAACTCAACACCATTCTGGGCTTCGTCGAGCACCTGTCCGAAGTCAATGTCGACGGCGTCGAGCCGATGACCTCGGTCACCCCGATGGCGATGAAGAAGCGCGCCGATGTGGTGACCGACGGCTCCAAGGCCGAGGACATCGTCGCCAACGCGCCCGATTCCACCGACAATTTCTTTGTCGTCCCGAAGGTCGTCGAGTAGCACAATGGCTGTTTCGGTCGCCATTGAATCCCCGTTTCAGGAGGACGTCACGGCGCTTGTCGAAGCGCTGGACGCCTATCTGGTGCCGCTGGCGCCGGCCGAATTTCATTTCGGCCTGAACATCGAGGAAATGGCGGGCGACGACACCACGGTGTTCGTCGCGCGGGACGACGCAGGCCTCGCCGTCGGCCTCGGCGCGCTCAAGGATGTCGGCCTCGACGCCTGCGCCCGCACCGGCGAGGTCAAGCGCATGTTCACCGCGCCTCAGGTGCGCGGCCAGCGCATAGGCTCGGCGCTTCTAGATGCGATTTGCGCGCGTGCCCGCGATCTTGGCATCAAACGGCTGGTTCTTGAAACCGGCGTGGGCGAGGGGCTCGCTGCCGCCGTCCGGCTTTATGAAAATCATGGCTTCACCGAATGTGGCGCCGTCCTCGATTACCCTGATTCCGGCTATTCCCGGTTCTTTGAAAAGAAGTTGTCCGCATGACCGACCTGATCCGTCTGACCATCGCCGAAGCCCGTGACGAAATGAACAAGGGTGCCTTCTCCAGCGTCGAGTTGACCGACGCCTATCTGGCTGCCATCGAGGCTGCCAACCCGGCGATCAACGCCTATGTGAAGGTGACCGCCGACAAGGCCCGCGAGATGGCGAAAGCCTCCGACGCCCGCCGCGCCGGCGGCACGGCGGGAGCGCTGGAAGGCATCCCGCTCGGCGTCAAGGATCTCTACGCCACCGAGGGCGTTCACACCCAGGCCTGTTCCCACGTGCTCGACGGCTTCGAGCCGCGCTACGAATCCACCGTCACCGCCAATCTCTGGGCCGATGGCGCAGTCATGCTGGGCAAGCTCAACATGGACGAGTTCGCCATGGGCTCGTCCAACGAGACGTCTTACTACGGCCCGGTGATCAACCCCTGGCGCGCCGAAGGCTCCAACGCCAACCTGGTGCCCGGCGGCTCCTCGGGCGGTTCGGCAGCAGCCGTCGCGGCGCTGATGTGCGCCGGCGCCACCGCCACCGACACCGGCGGCTCGATCCGCCAGCCAGCGGCGTTCACCGGCACCGTCGGCATCAAGCCGACCTATGGCCGCTGCTCGCGCTGGGGCATCGCCGCCTTCGCCTCGTCGCTCGACCAGGCCGGTCCGATCGCCCGCGACGTGCGCGATGCCGCGATCCTGCTCAAATCGATGGCCTCCGTAGACGACAAGGACACCACCTCGGTCGACCTGCCGGTGCCCGATTACGAGGCGGCCCTTGGCGGTTCGGTCAAGGGACTGAAGATCGGCATCCCGCGCGAATACCGTGTCGAGGGCATGCCTGCGGAAATCGAGGCGCTGTGGCAGCAGGGGATTGCCTGGCTCAGGGACGCCGGCGCCGAGATCGTCGACATCGAGCTGCCGCACACCAAGTACGCGCTGCCCGCCTACTACATCGTCGCGCCCGCCGAGGCCTCGTCGAACCTCGCCCGCTATGACGGCGTGCGTTACGGCCTGCGCGTGCCCGGCAAGGATATTGCCGAGATGTACGAGAAGACCCGCGCCGAAGGCTTCGGCCAGGAGGTCAAGCGCCGCATCATGATCGGCACCTATGTGCTTTCGGCCGGCTACTACGACGCCTACTACCTGCGCGCACAGAAGGTCCGTACCCTGATCAAGCGCGATTTCGAACTGGCCTTCGAGGCCGGCGTCGATGCCATCCTGACGCCCGCCACGCCGTCCTCGGCCTTTGCCGTGGGCGACGAGGATCTCGCCAGCGACCCGGTGAAGATGTACCTCAACGACATCTTCACCGTCACCGTCAACATGGCCGGCCTTCCGGGTATTGCCGTGCCCGCCGGCCTCGACCCCAAGGGCCTGCCGCTCGGCCTGCAGCTCATCGGACGTCCCTTCGAGGAAGAAACGCTGTTCAAGACCGCCCACGTGATCGAGCAGGCGGCGGGCCGGTTCGAACCGAAGCAGTGGTGGTGAGACTACCGCTGAGGCCAGGAGCCCGTGGCGGTCTTGTCAGATCGGCTTGATGTTGAAACGGCGCCCGAGGGCGCCGTTTCGCGTTTACCGGTTGTCGAGCTGTGAGCGCACCAGTTCCAGCCCGCGCCTTGTGACGCCGTAGGGCTGTCCCTTGCGCGAGCTGATCGCCCGTTTGCGTTTCAGCTTCCGGAAGGTTTCGAGATCGAGGCCGGCAAACAGCCAGCCTTCGCGGGTGATGAGCTTGATTTCCGCGACCTTTCGGTTGTCGTCACGGATCAGTTCGATCCTGCCGCCCTGGGCGAGCAGGTGCAGAATGCGCTGTTCGGCGCGGGAGATATCCATTGGTGTCGTGTCCGGGATAGCGCTCGTTCGAGCGCACAAAAACATCTGCCGACGTCAGCGACGTCAGCGGTTTTCATGTTTTTGTCGGGCCATGCGCGGCGCGTTGAACGCGGGGCGTGGCCCTTTATCGGGACTCGGACAAGAAGAACATAAAGGCTCCGGTAGTGGACCGCCTGATAATAGGTGGCCGGAGCAGCCGGATCAAGATTTCCCGTCCCGGTGGTTGCAGCGAAAGTCCGCCACTGTTGCCCTGTTGCCCTTGAGAAGCGGCGCGGGGCTTGCCCAGCCTGTCATTTCCGGCGAAAGTCAGCTCAAGTGGCTCGCCCATTCGGGGCATCTGTACACGGAGCGGTCTGAATGCTGTCTATCCGGCCTGCCAATTCCGCGGAAGCCCAGGATCTCGCCAGGATCGGTCTGGCGGCCTGGGAGAAGGCGATCCGCGTCTGGGGCGAGGATGCAGATCGGCTGCGGGACAACGCCCGGGAAGCCTACTATGATTTCTGCACCCGTTGCTGGCCCGACATCCTGGTTGCCGAATGGGACGGCGAACTTGCCGGCTGGGGATCGTGTGAAAAGGCGGATGACTTCATCACCGATCTCTGGGTGCTGCCGGAATACAAGGGCAGGGGCATCGGCACCGCGCTTTTGGACAAGATCGAATCCGGGATCAGGCAACGCGGCTATTCCGCCGCCCGGCTCGACACCCATGCCCGCAACATCGGCGCGATCCGGCTCTACAAGCGCCTGGGCTACCGCGTCAAAACCTATTTCGTGACCTATTCCGAACCGCTTGACGAGGATATCGACAAGGTGGAGATGATAAAGGAATTCGAGCCCGGCAGCGATCCGGTCGATCCGGGAACCGGGGAATACGGTCTTTACGACCACTGACCGATATCGCGCTCACATCCCGCGCGGCGTGCTGAAACATGCTCTCCTCGCCTCAAGTTAAAAAAAGACCCGGATACGGGATTTCCGATCCGGGTTTTCAAGTCGGGCAAAGATCACTTCGCCTAGAGGGAGCTGTAAAATCAGGCTGCGGGCTGCGTGTTCGCTTCGGCGTTATTGAGCACCCGCTCGAAAAGGTCATGGTTGCGGCAGAACGAGGGCGCTTCATCCGGGTTTGTCTCATGCGACAGCCAGTGCTGGCAGGCATCCGGCCGGTCGCAGGTTAGGCAGCGGTTGGCGGCGCGGCGCAGCACGCCGGCATGATCCGGCAGCTTCCAGATCTCGTCGGCGACGCCGAGCTTCTTCATCATGGCGTCCATCAGGTCTGCCTGTTTTGTCAAACGGCTGAAAATATCAAGTACGCTC
>JAHJUC010000101.1 GCA_018829385.1 Alphaproteobacteria bacterium | reverse complement strand
TCCCGGCAAATGCCGGCCTTGGTGGCAATCCTGAAGTATCCCGGGTTCTTGCGGAGATAATTGCCGATCACCGTTTCGGACACGCCCATGCCGTAGACATTGGCGGTGTCGATGAAGTTGATCCCGAGATCCCTTGCCGCCGCAAGGGTCTCGTGGCTCTCCTGCTCGGTGGTTGGGCCATAGGGCCCCGCGAAATTCCAGCATCCAAGGCCTATTGCCGAAACGCTCGGGCCGGATGATCCAAGTTGACGGTGTTTCATCCGAACCTTCTACAGCCAAAACAGGCCGGCGGACAAATCAAACCGGTGACTGCCTGGGCCAGGAAAACTCCAGCCCATACCGCACTTGCTTGTCCATTCGCCCAACAGCCGGTCTAGCCAATGCGGGCAGCGATGCTCTTGACCTTGCAATAGCTCTTGAGGCCTTCGAGGCCCTTTTCGCGACCGAACCCCGATTGCTTGTTGCCACCGAAGGGGACTTCGATGCCGCCGGCGAAATATTCGTTGATGTAGACCTGCCCGGCATCGATGTCGCGGGCGAGCTGGTGGGCTCTCGCGAAATTGCCGGTGAAGACGCCGGCGACCAGTCCGAAGCGGGTGCAGTTGGCGAGATGCAAAGCGTGTTCGGCATCGTCGGCCTTCTGCACGGTGAGGACCGGGCCGAAAATCTCTTCCTGAACAAGTTCGTCGTCCTGAGGCCGCTCGGCGACGATGGTGGGCTCGATAAAATAGCCCTTGCCTGTTTCGGGATCGGTGGATGCCCTTCCGCCGCAGATGAATTCCGCTCCGCGTTCGCGCGCCCGGTCGAGAAAGCCTGCAATCTTTTCCCGCTGCAATGCCGAATTGACCGGTCCCATGTCGGGAGAGCGGAGACCGTGACCCAGCGAGATCGCCCTGGCCTTGTTGCCGAGCGCCTCGACAAAGCGGTCGTGAATTCCGGCCTCGATCACCAGTCGCGAGCCGGCGGAACAGATCTGCCCGGCATGCTCGAAAATGGCGCCTGCCACATTGGCGATGGTGCTGTCGAAGTCACAGTCATTCAGAACGACGACTGGCGACTTGCCGCCGAGCTCCATCACCGAGCGGGTGACGTTTTCGGCGCAGGCGCGCAGGACGCTGGCGCCGGTGGCAACCGAGCCGGTGAAGGTGACATGGTCGATGCCCGTGTGACCGACCAGCGGGGCGCCGACTTCGAGGCCGGTGCCGGTGACGACGTTGCAGACGCCGGCCGGCAGTCCGGCTTCAAACAGCAGTTCGGCCAGGAGAAGCGCCGTGAACGGCGTCTGCTCGGCGGGCTTGGCCACCACGGTGCAGCCGGCAGCGAGCGCCGGGGCCATGCCGCGGGCCGCGGTCGAGATCGGGAAATTCCACGGAATGATGTGAGCGGTGACACCCACCGGCTCGAACTGGCTGTAGCCGACATAGTCGGACGGCAGCGGGAAGACATGGCCCTCCAGCTTGTCGCAGGCGCCGGCATAATATTCGAATGTCCGGGCCGCGCCGGAAACGTCGCCGCGGGCCTCGGCAATCGGCTTGCCGCTGTCGAGGCACTCGACGATGGCGAGCCGTTCCGAGTTGCGGCGGATCAGCTCCGCGGTGCGGGCGAGGATGCGTCCGCGTTCCGCCGGCGGGGTTCTGCGCCATCCGGAGCTGAACGCCCGGCGCGAACTCGCGACAGCGTCAGCGACATCTTCGGCATCGCCACGGGCGAATTCGGCAAAGGCCTCGCCGCGTCCCGGATCCTCGCTTTGCATGGAGCGTCCCGCGCGCGGAGCTCGAAAGCCGCCGTCGATGAAGTGGCCATCGGGAAGTCCAAGTCCGCTGGCGTCTTCGATGTACCAGAGCAGGCTGTCGGGTTGCGTGAGCATGGGTCAGGCTCCCAGCGAACTGATCTGGTGGCTGGATTGCTCGAGCCAGGCCGGGTTGACCTCGACGCCCCAGCCGGGGGCGTTGGTCACGGTCGCCTTGCCATCGACGATTGAATAGGGCGATTCGACAAAAAGGCCGTCCTGCCAGGGATAGTAGTCCTCGCCCTCGATCGAGAATTCCAGGTACTTGCCGGCATTGGGAATGGCGCGCAGCATGTGCATGGTGAAGAGCGTCACCATCGACCAGTTGGCGCAATGGGGCGTGCAGGGCAGGCCGGCCTTGTGGGCCATGTCGGCCACCCGCAAAGTGCGGGTCAGGCCGCCGAGATAGCAGATGTCGGGTTGGACGATGTCGACGGCCTTCATGCCGATCATCCAGCGCCAGTTCGGCAATTCGCAGTCCTGTTCCCCGCCGGTGACATCGATCGAGAGCGCCTCGGTGACCTCTTTGGTCTGCTCGTATTCCCAGTAGGGGCAGGGTTCCTCGAAATGGCTGATGCCGTTGTCGATCAGCAGTTTGCCGATTTCTATGGCCTGTTGCGGGGAGTAGCAGGAATTGGCGTCGACCAGCAGCGCGATGCTGTCGTCCATCGCCTTGCGCATGGTGGGGACGATCTCCTCGGTGCGTCCGGGCCATTCATCCTTGCCACGGCCGCATTCGGCGCCAATGCGGAACTTGAAAGCGTCAAAACCGAATTCGTCGCGCAGGCGGCTCAGCCGCGTGGCTTCATCCTTTGGCGTGATGTCTCGTTTCATCGAGGACCCATAAGCACGGATGGTTCCGGGCGTGCCGCCGATCAACTCGCAGACAGGCTTGCCCTCGAGCCGGCCGCGCAGATCCCACAGCGCCGTGTCGAGCCCGCCAATGGCACGCTTGAGGTAGGAGCCGGGGAACTTGTGCTCTTTCTCGGGGATCAGATCGACCAGATACTCGATGTCGAGCGCCGACTGGCCAAGTGCATAGGGCGCCACCTGCCGGTGAACGATCTGCGCCGTGATATCGGCATAGTAAGGGGCGACCTGGCCCCAGCCAATGTCGCCTGTATCCGTCGTGACCTTGACGAAGCAGACATACTCGTTGGTGAAGGTTTCGATGTGAGCGATTTTCATGTTCTTGCGATTCCATGCCGACGTTTTCGAAACCGTAGCGGGTCGATTGGACTTACGATAAGGTCCAATCTCGCAAAGCTTCCAGACCAATTTTCTTCGCAATGAGGGGCGCCCATGAAAACCAAGGCCGGAGCCATCCTCTCCTCAATCCGGATCGACAGAAGCCTCGACCGGAAAATAAGCGTGCAGCTCTACATGGGTCTGCGAGACATCATTCTGTCGGGCGGATTGAACGGAGGCGAACGATTGCCGGCGACGCGCACCCTGGCGGGCGAACTGGGTGTGTCGCGCACCACCGCGCTTGATGCCGTCAGCCGTCTGATCTCCGAAGGGCTGCTGGAATCGCGGATCGGCGCAGGCACTTTCGTCAGTCACACCATGACCGGGCGGGCGCCGGTCGTTCCGCAAACCGCGACGAGCGACGCCCAGCGGCAGCCCCGGCTGTCGCCGTCGGTAATCCGGGCGCGGGCGCTGTTTGCCGAACGGCGGCGGTTGCCGCACAAGTCGCAGGCCTTTGTCACCGCGCTGCCGGCACTGCATCTCTTCCCGATGGCGCAGTGGGCGCGGCTTTCGGCGCGTCATCTCAGATCCGACCGGGATGCGGTCATGGGCTATGGCAACCCCTATGGCTTGCCCCGCCTGCGCGCGGCCATCGCGACGCATCTCAATGCCAGCCGCGGCATCCAGTGCGATCCGGAGCAGGTGTTTGTTGTCGGCGGGGCGCAGCAGGCGTTCTCGCTGATCGGCAGCCTTCTGCTGGACCGGGGCGAGAAGGTCTGGTTCGAAAATCCCGGTGCGATCGGCGCGCGCAACGCGTTCATTTCGCAGGGGGCCGAGCTTGTCCCCGTGGCGGTGGACGACGAAGGCATAGTGGTCGAGGACGGACTGGCGAAGGCCCCGGATTTCAGGCTGGCCTTCGTGACGCCTTCGCACCAGCAACCCTTGAGCAAGGTCCTGAGCCTGTCGCGGCGCCTGTCCCTTCTGGACGCGGCGGATCGTGCCGATGCGTATATCGTCGAGGATGACTACGATGGCGATTTCTACTTCGGCGACCAGCCGCTTCCGACGCTGAAGAGCATCGATACCAACGGCCGGGTAATCTATGTCGGGACATTCTCCAAAACGCTTTTCCCGTCGCTTCGCCTCGGCTTTCTGGTGGCGCCCGCCGGCATGGTCGACGTGATCTCGACCATGTTCTCCGCCGCTCTCAGCGGGGTCCCGACCTGGCCGCAGGCGATCGTTGCCGACTTCATCGATGAAGGACACTTCTCAACCCATATCCGGACGATGCGGCAGCACTACCGGAAGCGCCACGAGATCCTCCACCAGCATAGCCGGCAGCTTGAGCCGCATATGCACATTCAGCGCGCGTTGGCGGGTTTTCATACGGTCGGTTACTTCAGGGATACGGAACGAAGCGAAAATGAGTTCATCCAGGCGGCACACGCGGCGGGCCTGACCCTGTCCGGAATCGGCCGTTACTGTCTTGCTCCCATCGAGCGAAAGGGCGTGGTGATCGGCTATGGCGCCGCAAGCGAGAGCGAAATCAGGCAGGGTGTCGATGTGCTGGCGCAGCTGTTTGCCTGAAGGCCGGAATTTTCTCGTTTCGGGAAAGTCCTGCGCTGGACACTGTGCCGGATGAATGGCTGCATGGACATTCGCATCGGATAAATCTTGCCGGCGGAGAGGGTCAATTCAAAAAATTGGTATGGAAAAATATCTATAATGGATATGCGGTGCAGACCAATGAGGGGCTACGCTTCATCCCATCTGCGCGGGTTATAAGCAATAAAGCGCTGATGTTCCGAGGGTTCAAAGGGAGTTCAACATGATCATGAAACTAGCAATTGCCGGGCTTTTGGCCACAACAGTCATGGCAGCCGTACCGGCGCAGGCCGAGACCTTGCGCCTGTTGACATGGGGCTCCTATGCTCCTGAAGAGTTGGTGAAAAAATTCGAGGCCAAGTATCCCGATATCACCGTCGAGGTGACTTTCTCGAACAACGAGGAAATGATCGCAAAGCTGCGCGCCACCGGTGGCGCCGGTTTCGACCTGGCCCAGCCGAGCCACGACCGTATCTTTGCCGTTCAGCAGGAATACAACATCTACAAGCCGCTGGATCTTTCCAAGATCGACACGTCGGGCATGGAGGCCAAGCTGCTTGACGGCGTCAAGGCCAACACCACGATCGACGGTGAAGTCTATGCCGTGCCGCACCAGTGGGGCACGTCGGGCCTGATGGCCAACAAGACCATGGCGCCTGACGTCAAGGCCTGGGGTGATCTCTGCGATCCGCAGTACAAGGGCAAGACCTCGATGCGCCTGCGGCGCACGATCCTTCTCGGCATGGCGTTCGACATGGGCGAAGATCCGTTTGCCGCCTATGCCGATCTCGGCAAGTACCAGGAGATCCTGGACAAGGTCGCCGACAAGCTGATCGCCTGCAAGGACAATCTCAAGGCCTACTGGAAGGGCGGCGACGACCTTTCGGCGATGATGATGTCTGGCGAAATCGTTGCTTCGGAAACCTGGGACTCGACCGCCTACAAGCTCTATGCCGAGAACAAGGACATTGTCTTCGTTCCGCCGAAGACCGGCGCGCTGGCCTGGATCGACACCTTCGCCATCCCGCGCAAGGGGGAAGCCGATGATGCCGCCTACAAGTGGATCAACTTCGTGCTCGAGCCCGAGAACGTGAAGATCATGTCGGCCAGCACCGGCTCGATGGCGGCCGTCAAGGGCGCCAAGGACCTTTTGCCGGATGACAAGAAGGCTGCGGTGAATGCCGCCTTTACCGACGAGGACATCAGCAATCTGCAGTTCTTCGCCAACATCCCGGCAGGTGTCGAGGACATGGAAGGCAAGACACTGGAGAAGATCAAGGCTGCCACCGGCTCGGAATAATCCTGGCCTGACGCCTTTACCTGATGAAGCAAAGTGCGGCTGCGCAGCCTGGCTGGTGTAGCCGCACTTCAAATTCAAAGACCTGACACGACACACTGCACTGGGCACTCGATGCAACCAAACACCGAGAACGATCTGGAATGTATCCGGATCCAGAAGCATTTCGGCTCGGTCAGAGCCGTTGACGACGTCTCCTTCGAGATTCCGAAAGGCTCCTTCTTCTCGATCCTGGGGCCGTCGGGATGCGGCAAGACCACCCTGATGCGGATGATTGCCGGTTTCGAACAGCCATCGTCGGGCGATATCCGGATCAAGGGAAAATCCGTCATCGGCACGCCGCCGAACCGGCGCAATGTCAAGATGGTGTTTCAGCACCTGGCTTTGTTCCCGATGATGAACGTCTATGAAAACATCGCCTACGGTCTGCGCTGCGCGGGGGCTTCCAAGGATGTGATCCGCACCAAGGTGCATGACGTTCTCGAGCGCATCTCGCTGCCCGACGTTGCCAACCGCGAAATCAGCCAGTTGTCCGGAGGCCAGAAGCAGCGGATCGCCATCGCGCGCTGCATGGTGCTGGACCCGGACGTGCTGCTGCTCGACGAGCCGCTCGGCGCGCTGGACCTGAAATTGCGCGAGGCGATGAAGATCGAGCTGAAACTGCTGCAGCACCAGTTCGACACCACCTTTGTCTACATCACCCACGACCAGTCCGAAGCCCTGGTCATGTCGGACAATGTGGCGATCATGAACCAGGGCAAGTTCGTTCAGATCGGGACGCCGCAGGAACTCTATCATAACCCGTCCGCCGCCTTCGTGGCAGGGTTTGTCGGCGACACCAACCGCTGGGCCGGCCGGGTGACCCGCGTCGAGGGCAACACGGTCGAGGTGGAAACCGAGGCCGGCCTCGCCATGCGTGGATCCATTCGCGGCGCCGGCGCGCTGGGTGTCGGCGACAAGGTCAGCGCCTTTGTCCGGCCGGAATTCATCACCGCGACAAAGGCCGGGACATCGGCGGGCCAGACGGGCACCGGCCAGAACGTGATCGACGGCAGGGTCGACAGCATCCTGTTCAACGGCGCCAACAGCCGGGTTCTGGTCAGGGACCGTGCCGGAGAGCTGATCGAGGCCGACGTGGTGTTGACGGGCGGACCGCAGGATCTGAAGCCGAAGGATGACGTCACGCTTTCATGGTCGCCGGAACAGACCATGAGCTTCAAGGCTTGAGGACGAGAAGATGATGCAGAAGGATATCAAGCGTCTGTCACTGATCCTGCTGTTTGCGCCGTTCGCGCTGTGGATCGTGCTGCTTATCGTCCTGCCGCATCTGGGCATGTTCTATATCTCGCTGCGGGAAAAGGTGGCGCCCCGGACGTACGAGTTCGGGCTCGAGAACTACATCAATTTCTTTGCCGAGCCGATCTACTGGAACACCCTGATCCGTACCGGGTCGATGTCGTTGCTGGTGACAGTGCTGGCGCTGCTGCTCGGGTTCCCGATCGCCTATTACATCGCCAAGATCGCCGGACACAGGAGCCGCGGAGCGCTGTTCCTGATGTGCCTGATTCCGCTGTGGGTGAGCGACCTGATCCGCGCATTCGGCTGGATCCTGCTCTTGAGGGAAACCGGCATCATCTCCAGCAGCCTGCAATGGGCCGGACTGGTCAACACGCCGGTCGAGTTTCTCTACAATGATGCAACCGTGATCATGGGGCTGGTCTACACCGTGATCCTGTTCATGATCGTGCCCCTGGTTTCGACGCTGGATGGCATGGACGATTCGATGATCGAGGCCGGTTACAATCTCGGCGGCAACGGACCGACGGTGCTCAGGCGGATCATCATTCCGTATGCCATGCCCGGCATCGTTTCGGGCTGCATCGTCGTGTTCATGCTGACGGCGGGCAGTTACCTGACGCCGATCCTGCTGGGCGGCAAGAATTCGAGCTGGTTCACCGAGCAGATCTACGACCAGTTCATCACCCGCTACAACTGGGAATCGGGCGCCGCGTTCGGCTTCCTGCTGCTGGCGTTCACATCGCTGGTGGTCTGGGGCGGGCTCAAGCTCTCCGGTCAGACACTCAACAGCACGGTGGCGCGAAGCTGATGGCTATCAAACCCAACACCGCCTTTCTTGCCAGCTACCGGATCTACGTGGCCCTTTTCTTCGTGTTCCTGGCCGCGCCACTGGTTGCCGCGGGCATGTTCGCCTTCAACGATTCGCAGTTCCCGTCGCTGCCATGGCAAGGTTTCACGCTCGACTGGTTCTTCAATGATTCCGAACCGAAACTCGGGATGTTCCATGACCGGCGGTTGTTGCGCGGTCTTTACTATTCCTTCGTCATCGCAAGCTGCGTTTCGCTGCTCTCGGTTTTCGTGGGTACCTGCAATGCATTCCTGTTTGTGCGCTGCAAATTTCCGGCGAAGGACTTTTTCTACATCATGATGGTGCTGCCGCTGGTCATTCCGGGCGTCATCCTGGGCATCTCCATCCTGCTGCTTGCCAGCAACATCGCCAATGGCGCGGAAGAAGCGCTGTCGCTGGATCTGGATTTCCTGCGTCCCGGCATCGTGCTGGTGGTGCTCGGCCAGTTCTCGTTCATCACCACGATCACCTCGCTGGTGATCATCGCGCGGCTCAAGAAGTTCGATGCGTCGATGGAGGAGGCGGCCTACAATCTCGGCGCCAGCCGGGTGCGTGTGCTGAGGACGATCACGCTGCCGTTCCTGTTTCCGGCGATGGCGGCTGCAGGCATCGTGGCCTTCCTGGTCTCGTTCGAGAATTTCAACACGACACTGTTCCTTGTCGGTTCGGAAGCGCCGCTGACGATCACCATGTATGACCGGATGGTCAAGGTCGGCTCGACGCCGGTGCTCAATGCGGTCTCGTTCTTCCTGATGATCGGTTCGGCGCTGCTGGCGCTGGTGTCGATCCTGGTGCAACGCGACAAACCCCAAACCTGAGCCCATAACCCAAGAGTGGCGCACCCCGTGCAGACATATGACTTCGTGATTGTTGGCGCAGGTTCGGCTGGCTGTGTGCTCGCCAACCGATTGACCGAGAACGGGAATTATTCGGTTCTGCTGCTCGAGGCGGGCGGGCACGACTTCAATTTCAAGATCTTTATGCCGATCGGCTACGGCATGGCGTTCTACGACAAGCGCATCAACTGGATGTACCAGTCCGAGCCCGATCCGGGAACCGGCAACCGCGTGAGCTACTGGCCGCGCGGCAAGGTGATCGGCGGCTCGTCATCGATCAACGCCATGGTCTATATCCGCGGCCATCCCGGCGATTTCGACGACTGGGCGGCGATGGGCAATCCCGGTTGGGGCTGGGACGACGTGCTGCCCTTCTTCAAGAAAAGCGAAACCAGCGACCGGGGGGAGACCCAATGGCGCGGCGGCAGCGGCCCGCTTTATGTTTCGACGATGGAACGGGACCTGCATCCGACCTGCCAGAATTTCATCCGGGCCGGGGAAGAGTGCGGGCTGAGCTACAATCCCGATTTCAACGCAGCCACCAATGAGGGTGTCGGGCTGTACCAGAATACCGCCAGGGGCGGGTTCCGGATGTCGGCGGCGCGGGCCTATCTCAATCCGGCTCGCCGGCGGCGGAACCTCACGGTCATATCGCGCGCGCACGCAACACGGATCCTGTTCGAGGGCACCCGCGCCACCGGTGTGGAATATGTCCGCAATGGAAAGACCGAACGGGTGTATGCCGGACGGGAAGTGATCGTGTCAGGTGGCGCGGTAAACTCGCCGCAGTTGTTGATGCTGTCGGGGGTCGGTTCGGCGGAAACGCTCAAGCGGCACGGCATTGAGGTCGTGCACGAGCAGCCGAATGTCGGCCGGCACCTGCAGGATCACCTTTGCATCGACCACACCTACAAGGCCAAGGTCCGGACCCTCAATGACGAGCTCAGGCCGCTGATCGGAAAGCTGCGCCACGGCATCAACTACGTGCTCAGGCGCAGGGGGCCGCTGTCGCTCGGAGTCAACCAGGCCGGCGGGTTCATCCGGACCCGGCCAGAGCTCGAACGCCCCAACATGCAGCTCTATTTCTCGCCGGTCAGCTACACCAAGGCGCCGCCCGGCAAGCGACCGCTGATGAGTCCGGATCCGTTCTCCGGCGTGATTATGGGCACGCAGCCGACCCGGCCGACCAGCCGCGGCCACCTGGATCTGAAGTCTGCCGATCCGTTCGATGCGCCGGCGATCCATCCGAATTACCTGTCGACCAATCATGACGTTGCCGAGCAACTCGAGGGAGCGAGGTTCCTGCGCCGGCTTGCCGGTTCTCCGGCGTTCGCGCAAATCCTCGAAGAAGAAATCCGGCCGGGACGCCAGGTGGAGACCGACGAGGAGATGATCGCCGATATCCGCGCACGCGCCGGCACGGTGTTCCATCCGGTCAGCACCTGCCGGATGGGCAGCGACGCCGGTGACAGTGTGGTCAGCCCGAGACTAAAGGTGCACGGGCTGGACAATCTTCGAGTGATCGATGCCTCGGTTTTTCCGACCGTGACATCGGGCAACACAAATGCGCCGACAATCATGGTGGCTGAAAAAGGCGCCGACATGATCCTCTCCGACCATGCAGGAACATAGAATGGCAAAGCCGAGCGACTGTTTCACTCCAGATTTCAAGCCCGCGCCCTACTGGTGGGAGGCGAGCCCGCGGCAGCCTGATGACATGGCGAAGCCGTCCGCGACCGCCGATGTCCTGATCATCGGCTCGGGCTACACCGGTCTGCATGCGGCAGTGCAGACCGCCCGGGCGGGACTGGAGACGGTCGTTGTCGATGCGGAGGCGGCGGGCTTCGGCTGCAGCACCCGCAATGGCGGGCAGATCTCGACCAGCGTCAAACCCTCCTTTTCGACGCTCACACGGCGATATGGCGAGGCCCGCGCAATCGCCATCCTGAAGGAAGGCCAGGCCTCGCTCGATCATGTGGCCCGGTTCGTGGACGAGGAAAGGATCGACTGTGATTTCGGGGTCGTTGGCCGCTTCCACGGGGCCCACACCGCCGGGCAATATGACAAGCTGGCCAAGGATTGCGAGACCCGGCATCCCGGCTTCGAGACCGGCGCCTTCATGGTGCCGCGCGGCAGCCAGCACGACGAGCTCGGCACGGACGCCTATCATGGCGGCATCGTCTTTCCCAAGCATGCGAGCCTTGATCCCGGCAAGTATCATGCGGGGCTTCTCGGCGTGGCGAAGGCGGCGGGTGCGAGCATCATCAGCCAGTGCCGGGTGAATGATCTCGAGCGAGCGCCGCAAGGTTTTGAAGTGTCAACCGACAAGGGGCGGGTCCGCGCCAACAAGGTGATCATTGCCACCAACGGCTACACGGGTCCCTTGTCGCCATGGCAGCAGCGGCGGGTTATCCCGATCGGATCCTACGTCATCGCCACCGAGGAAATTCCCGCCGACGTGATGGACCGGCTGTTTCCCACCAACCGCATCCTGTCGGACACGCGCAAGCTGGTCTACTACTACCGGCCGTCGTCGGACCGGAAGCGCATCCTGTTCGGCGGCCGGGTGTCGCTGCAGGAAACCGATCCGCGCAAGAGCGGGCCAAAGCTGCTGGCCGAGCTCGTGCGGCTGTTTCCCGAGCTTGCGCACACCCGCATCAGCCATTCCTGGGCCGGGATCGTGGCCTTTACCTTCGACACGCTGATGCATTGCGGCGAAGACAAGGGTCTCTCCTACGCCATGGGCTATTGCGGTTCGGGCGTGGGAATGGCCGGCTATCTAGGCTCAAGGCTCGGGAAAGCTGCGGCCGGCGTCGACACGGGTCTCGGCGCCTTCAGCCAGATTCCGTTCCAGACACGGCCGTTCTACACCGGAAATCCGTGGTTCCTGGCGCCGTCAGTGGCGGTTTACAGAATGCGGGACCGGCTGGGGATCTGAAGAGTGGGTGCCGTCAGTCCCGTTTCCGGCTGACCACCGCCTCGGCCTCGATCTCGACGCGGAAATCGCCGATCAGGTTACCCACCAGGAACGTGGTGTTGGCTGGCGGATTGGTGGCAAAGCGCAGCCCGTGGGCGCGTGCGGCGGCCTCGATGTCCTCTTCGCCACGCAGGTACATGCGGGTGCGCAGGATGTCCTTCGGGTCTCCGCCGAGTGCCCGAACCGACGCCGCGATCTTGTCGAGGATGTAGGTCGTCTGGGCGCCGGCATCATCAATAGCGACAGTTCGGTCGACGCCGTGGGTCGCGGTTGTGCCGGAAACCATAATCCGGTCACCGTCGCGCAGAGCCCGGCAGTAGCCTGCGATCGGTTCCCAGAGCGAGCCGGAAAAGACCCGCGCCCGGTCCGGATTGTCCGGGTCGCTGACGGCCTGCATGGCGCTGGGCATCTCGGAGAGGTGATGGCTCAAATCACCCGATGCGGTGAGGAAGGGCGGTTGGCGGTATTCGTCGCCGCAGTCGCCGGGGATCATGCGGGTCGCGGCGAAGGCCTGGTCGAGCCGCGCGTGGTCGTCGGCATCGAGTTCGAACTGGAACAGCCGCAGATTGTCGGCGCGGTGCTGGTTTTCGCCCAGCCGCGCCCCGACAATGACGCCCGCGACATGGGGGTGCTCCAGCACCCAGCGGGTGGCGACATTGGAGATCGAGACGCCATGCTTGCGGGCAATCGCATCGGCTGCCTTGAGGATGCCCTGATAGCCGTTCCAGCCACCGGCGGCGTGAATGAATCTCAGATATTTCGAGCCGCTCCAGTCCTTTACCGCTTCGGGTTCGGGCTTGCCGAGCCAGCGTTCGGAGAGAAAGCCTCCGCAAAGCGTGCCATAGGCCAGCAGCTGTATGCCATGCTTCCTGCAGACGTCAGCCAGATGGCCTGCCGCGCGGCGATCGATCAGAGAAAACGAGACCTGGTTCGAGACAAACGGGATGCCTTCGGCCAGCGCGAGGTCGAGATGGGCGGCGTCGAAATTGGTGACGCCGATTTCGCCGATCAGGCCCTCCTGTTTCAAACGCTTCATCTCGTGCAGCGCATCGAGCCAGGCCGGATGCTCGAAGGTCCACCAGTGGAACTGGAGCAGGTCGACACGCTCGACGCCGAGGCGGTCGAGACGTTCCTGTACGCCGGCGCGGACGATCTCCGGTGTCATCGGACCGGGCTCGGGACACCACTTGGTGAAGGCCCGGGGGCGGTTGCCGCCCTGCCAGTTGCGAAGCAACTCGCCGGTGATCAGCTCGGAGGTGCCGTAGTGATCGGCCATGTCGAAAGTGTCGAAGCCTTCATTAGCATAGTCTGAAAGCGCCTTGGCGCCCGCGACCGGATCGAGAGTGACGCCATCTTTTTCCTGATCCGCGACCTGCCAAAGGCCGGTCAGAACGCGGCTGATTGACAGGCCGGGGGCGAGATCCTTGCGGTCGGGTTTCATGATTCACTATCCTTTTTGCGGCGTCCCAGGTGACGCGACACGGAGCGCACTTCGGGCAGGATGCCCTGCGGTCTCCACAATAGAATGACGCAGAGCATGACGCCGATGATGACGATCTGCAGCGAGGCGGCGCGGGCCTGCTGATCGGCCGGGAAGATCTCCGAGATCAGCGCACCAGAGAGCGCCCAGATGGCCCAGACCAGCACCGCGCCGAGGATGGCGCCGCGGTTGTTGCCGGAGCCACCGACGATCAGCATGGCCCAGACCTGGAAGGTCATCATCGGCAGGTAATTGCCAGGTGCGATGAAGCCGATGAAATGGGCCTGCACAGCGCCGGCCAGCGCCATGATCGCACCGCCCAGCGCAAAAGCCTGGATGCGCAGCAGCACCGGGTTCTTGCCGAGCGCCTGGGCTGCGATCTCGTCTTCGCGCACGGCGCGCAAGGCGCGGCCCCATGGGCTGCGCAGCAGATGTTCGAGCAGCAGGTAGCAGACGAAAACGACCGCGGCGGTCAACGCCAGATTGAGACCATTGAAGGCGAAGGCCTCTCCCTG
>JAHJUC010000697.1 GCA_018829385.1 Alphaproteobacteria bacterium | reverse complement strand
GACATCTTCGAGACGTCGATGATCTCGGCGCGCGAGGTGAAATCCTCAAGCTCGCCGATACGGCCTTCATTGTGGCTCTGGGCTTCCTTGGCGGCGTGATATTCGGCATTCTCCGAAAGATCGCCATGGGCACGGGCTTCGGAGATCGCCTCGATGATCCGCGGCCGTTCGGATTGCTGACGCCAGCGCAGTTCTTCCTGCAGCTTGGCGTAGCCTCCTTGCGTCATCGGAACCTTCTCAACCATCAGTCTATTCCTTGTTCACATCGTCCTGGCGCTATGATCATCGGCGGCAGGACACAAAAAGAAAACGCGCTCCGAAGCAGATACTTCGGAGCCGTCCCAGAGTCTCTTTTTCAGGCTTATCAAATTCGATCAAAAAATTCACCTGAAAAAATCCGGCCCCCAGGTTGCTGCCGGATCGAAGCATTGCACCTGCAATCCGACCGATGCGCGCTTCGATAGGCTGATCTGGTGCCGCGGCCGCGGATCTGCAAGGTGCACCTCACATCCGGAAGGGACTGGCCATGGCCGGTCTCAAGCCAGGTCTGCCTGCGCCGCCGGACCGGCCTCCAGCCTGGTGGCAGGCGGGCGTAGAGCACCGTTGGACCGCGTGCCTGCAACAATTGCCGAACGCGCGAACTCAGCAGAAATGGCCCGATGCGCTGGGGCGGGCCATGACCGGTTTCAGGGGCTCCATGGCCGGCGCCGAGCGGACCGGAATCGGTCCGCGCGTGAGGAGTTCCAGGCCGCCGCGCTCGACCAGCATGGCGATGACCATTTTCATGTAGATGGTGGCAAAGGAAGCGCCGGGGCAGCGCCGGACGCCGCCGCTGAAGGCGATGAACTCGTAGGCATCCGGCGATTGTATGCCAGCCCAGCGTTCGGGCCGGAACTCCTCCGGATCCGGATAGATCGCGGGATCCCTCTGGGTCTCGCGAGGACACAGGTAGATGGCCGTATTGGCCGGTATCCTGACGGAACCGATGACGGTTTCGCGCACGGACTTGAGCGGTATGAAGGCTCCTGGCGGCGACAGGCGCAGCCCTTCCAGCACAACGCCATTGAGATAGGGCAACTTGTTGAGCTCTTCGGTGCTTGTCTTTTCCGAGAAACCGGCAGCCTTGAGCTCGTCGCGCAGTTTTGCGGCAATCTCCGGATGCCGCGACAGATGGACCGTCGTCCACAAGGATCCCAGGGAAGGGGTGTCGATGGCTGCCCAGACCATCGAGCCAAGGCATCCGATGGTGAAATCAAAGCTGAAGGGCTGGCCGTCCGCGTCGGTCATGTTCAGGACAGATGTCCGGAGATTGGTGTTGGCGGGAAGGCCCTCGACGTCCCTGATCCACTGGGTAAGCTCTTCCTTGACCGCCTCGGCCTGCCTGAGCAGGTCGTGAAACGGCAGTCCGGGAATATCAAGCTTCAGGATCCTGTTCGCCTTGACGTAGTTGCTGAGATTCAGCTCATCCACCATGTGGCCGATCCGCAGCGCCCGTTCGGCGTCGGGCTCGCCAAACAGCAGGTTGAAGATGCACTGGATGGAGAGATCCTTGTGGAACTTGACCAGATCGAATGTGTCTTCCGTGAATGCCTTGTCCATCACCGGTTTCATGATGGCGTACATTTCGACAGACAGTTTCCTGATCTGGCCGCGATTGAGCGGCGCTTCGATCTGGTTTGCAATATCCCGATGGGTCTTGCCCGAAAGGCACATGTAGTTGTGCCGGATTCTTTGCTGCACCGTGTCCGCTCTTGCACTGATGGGCCAAAGTGCGGTCATCCGCAGATCGTCCCATTTGGCGTAGACCTGGCGGTTGTTTTCGGCGCCAAAGAAGATGAATGCGTCGGGCAGCGGTTTCTTGCCGAAAAAGGGAAGCGTGATCGACACCGCGTTTCCATATTTCCGCAATATCTGGGAAGCGGTGTCCATGGGGGAGGTGTAAAAACCTAAAAATGCCTTCAACGCAGCCATGCCGCGTAGCTCTGATGTCAGCTGCATTTTCCATGGCCCCCACACACGAAAATCCGGTCCCGGGAGACGGGAAACGGAGAAGGCCAGTATTGCACCAAAAAAACATCGAATACTTGATATACGTCAACATGTGCAGCTTGCTCAGCCTGAATCTTTAATGCCCGCCGACTGTCGCGTTTCCCCTGGCTGCTTTTCGTGGGCTCTCGTTTCACCGCGAGAAAGCCGAATGAGCTTGCGGGCTGATCGGCCGCAACACGGGTGATTGGCCGCGGGCCGGTTCGGTGTCATGATTTGGCACCATTGGAAATTTCAGGGGATGCGCCATGGCGGTTGTGAAGGTCGCAACATTCAATCTCTATCACTTCGCGGCGCCAGGGATTTTCTGGCATGAGCGCAAGCTTTCGGCGACCTACTCGGAAAGCCAGTGGGCGGAGAAGAAAGCCTGGATCGCCGGCCTCGTGGCAAGCATGGATGCCGATGTGATCGGCTTTCAGGAAGTGGTTTCGCACGAGGAGCTGGCGGCGCTGATGGCGGCCTGCGGCTATCCCCATTTCTTCTGCACCGGGCACCCGATGTTCGACCCGGACGATCCGGCGGTCTATGTCAACGCCACGGTGGCGATCGCCTCGCGCCATCCCTTTGTCAGCGCCCATCCGCTGTCGGGCGTCGCCGGCCTGCCCGATGCCACCGTGATCGACGCCGATTTCAATTTCTCCCGCACCCCGGT
The DNA here is from genome assembly GCA_018829385.1 of Alphaproteobacteria bacterium. Lineage (GTDB taxonomy): Bacteria > Pseudomonadota > Alphaproteobacteria > Rhizobiales > Rhizobiaceae > Hoeflea. Next base: position 4,318 of record JAHJUC010000697.1, on the reverse strand, counting down.
CGACGCGGTGATCGACCTGCCGGGGATCGGCCGGACGCGGATCTTCGTCTGCCACTTCAAGTCGCAGGGCGCCTTCGTCGATGACGACGAGATCGACGCGCTGGCCGACTGGGACGCCAAGATCCGCACCACCTACATGGAGCGCGCGATGGCGGGGGTGAACCAGGTGGCCAAGCGCGCCGCCGAAGCCGGCGCGATCTACCGCCTGTTCCGGCAGACGATCGATTCCGATCCGGATGCGCCGGTGATCCTGCTGGGCGATCTCAACGAGGCGCCGGGCTCGCACACGATCTCGATCCTGACCCAGGCCGACCGGGTCTGGTCCTGGGGCAGCGTTGCGGCCAATGCGGTTCCCGAGGCGTTCGCCTATCTCAAGCATGTCTACAAGCTCTATGACGCTTTCAACCTGGTGGTGATGCAGGGATTCAGCCGGCCCAACACCCATGGCGGCATCGTCTCGGGGTCGGTGCTCGACTATTGCGTGGTCTCCAACGGGCTCAATCCGAAGAACCCGCGGCGGCGCGGCACGGTGATCAAGACCGAGGTCTTCGACGAGCATTTCGAGATCGGCCCGCCAAGCGACCGTTCCTCCGACCACGCCCCGGTGGTGACGACGATCGAGGCCATGGACGAGGGCTGAGCTGCGGTTCGGGGTTGCGCCTGGCCGGCCTTGATTTTGGCTGGGAGCGGCCGCAAGATCGCCGTCAGACGACAGCCTTTCCCGCCCTGATCTTCCCGGAGCCTCCATGTCCGCACGTCCTGCCGCCCCGATCACCGCGGCGTCTCCCGTAACATTTTCCGACCCGTTGCCCACTGAAGTCGATGTCGTCGTCGTGGGCGGCGGCGTCATCGGGATCATGAGCGCGCTCTATCTCAACCGGATGGGTCTCAGCACCTTCGTCGTCGAGAAGGGCCGGGTGGCGGGCGAGCAGTCGTCGCGCAACTGGGGCTGGATCCGCCAGCTTGGCCGCGACGAGGCGGAGCTGCCGGTGATGATGGAAGCGTCGCGGCTGTGGCAAGAGATCGACACCGAGACCGGCAACCGCACCGGGTTTCGCCGCTCGGGAATCATGTACCTGGCCAGCACCGACACCGAGATGCAGGCGCAGGCCCACTGGCTCGACGTGGCGCGCCGGCACCAGCTCGATGTGCGCGCGATCGATGGCGACGCGGTCGCCGGGCTGATCGACACCGGGCCGGGCGGCAAGCGCTGGACCGGCGCCGTCTGGTCGCCCACCGATGCGCGGGCAGAGCCCTGGGTGGCGGTGCCGGCGGTGGCGGACCTGGCGCAAAGCGAGGGCGTCGGCATTCGCGAGAATTGCGCCGCACGGACCTTCGAGCGGGAAGCGGGAAAGATTGCCGGCGTGCACACCGAGCACGGTTTCATCAAGGCCGGGCAGATGGTGGTTGCCGGCGGCGCCTGGTCGTCGCTGCTGCTCAGGCGCCACGGCGTGTCGATCCCGCAACTGATCGTGCGCTCGTCGGTGGCGCGCACGGCGCCGATGCCGGAAGTCTTCGCCGGCAACGCGCTTGACGAGGAGCTCGCCTTCCGCCGCCGCGAGGATGGCGGCTACAGCGTCTCGGCGCTTGGCAGCCACGACCTGATGATCGGGCCGGATGCCTTCCGGCACTTCTTCACCTGGCTGCCGGTGGCGGTGAAATCGCTGGGGCACACCCGCTTCCTGCCGTTTTCGCCCCGGCACTATCCCGACGCCTGGGGGACGCCGCGGAGCTGGAACAAGGACGAGGAGACGCCGTTCGAACGCTGCCGGGTGCTCGATCCGGAGCCCGAGCACCGCCGCACGGAACCGACGCGCAAGCGTTTTGCTGCCCGCTTTCCCTCGCTGGGCGAGCCGGAACTCAATAATGTCTGGGCGGGGATGATCGACGCGATGCCGGATGTGGTGCCGGTGGTCGACCGGGTACCCGGATTTGAAGGCCTGATCGTCGCAACCGGCATGAGCGGCCACGGCTTCGGCATCGGCCCGGGCTTCGGCAAGGCCATCGCCAATATCGCCGCCGGACGGCCCACCGGCCATGATCTCACGCGTTTCCGCTTTTCGCGGTTCACCGACGGCAGCAAGCTCATCCCCGGCCCGTCGCTCTGATCGCGTTGCCCGGCTGATACAGCTCAGCCGGCCCTTTCGTCATAGGCCTGCCTTGCCTTGAGAACGCGGGCGTGGTTGGCAACCGCCCAATTGCCCAGCGCCGCCACCGGCTCGAGCAGTTCGGCGCCAAGTTCGGTCAGCTCGTAGTCGACGCGCGGCGGCACCGTCGGGTAGACGGTGCGGGTGACATATCCGTCGCGCTCGAGCCCGCGCAGGGTGGTGGTGAGCATCTTCTGCGAGATGCCCTCGACCGCGCGCTTGAGCTCGGAAAAGCGCATCCGGCCATGTCCGAGCTTGCTGACGACCAGAACGCTCCATTTGTCGCCGACCAGCGAAATCACGTCATTGGCGACCTGGCATTGCCCGGGTTCGTGAAGGTCAGGTGGTTTCATCGAGGTGCCTCAGGTTCGAAAAAGTGCCGTCTTGTGGCCGGTCATGCGGTTTCATAAGTAGCGTCAGTCACTTTTTTATACAAGGAAACTCCCGATGACAAAAGTTGCTGTCCTGATCGGCTCGCTGCGCAAGGATTCGATCAATCGCAAGTTCGCCCAGGGCCTGGAAAAACTGGCCGCCGGTAAGCTGGACTTCGTCTATGCCGACCTTTCCAGCCTGCCGCACTACAATGACGACCTGTGGGAAAACCCGCCGGAAGCGGTCACAAAGCTCAAGGCCACCATCGAGGCGGCGGACGCCGTATTGGTGGTCACGCCTGAATATTCCCGCACCTATCCCGGAGTGCTCAAGGATGCCGTCGACTGGGCAGCACGCCCCTGGGGCAAGAACTCCTGGGCGGGCAAGCCGCTGGCGATTACCGGCACGTCGCCGGGCGCCATCGGCACGGCCATCGCCCAGCATCATCTGCGCACCACCATGGTGGCTGTGGGCACCGCGGTGATGGGGCAGCCGGAACTCTACTACACCTTCAAGCCCGAGCATTACGACGCCGACGGTGCCATCACCGACGAGGCCACGAAGAGCTTCCTGGAAGGCTGGCTCGGCAGCTTCGGCGAGTGGATTGCCAAGACCGGGAAGCAAGGCGATCGGTTTTCCGGGTGAGAAGAACCCCTCCCCAACCCCTCCCCACAAGGGGGAGGGGCTCATGTGTGTCCGGCATCCTGCCAACGGTCGAGTTTCAATAGGCTGAGAGCTTGATGTTGCGAAGAAGAGCGCGGCGGGGTTAAGCCCCTCCCCCTTGTGGGGAGGGGTTGGGGAGGGGACTTTATTCCGTTGAATACGCTGCCGTCACGCCCCCCTCGCGGCCCGGGTCCTCACTACCTCATACCGCGCCGGCAGGTTGGGCGGCTTGTAGTCGGCGCGTTTCTCAATCAGCCAATGAGCCCGAAGGTGCCGACGCCGGGCAAGTCGAACACCAGCTGGCTCCTCGACCGCTTGAGCGAGCCATACAGTCTCAGCACATTGGTCCGGTCTCCGGAAATCTGGTTCGACGTGCCATCGAGCAGAATGACGATGTTTCTGGCCACAACGCGGCCCTCCACTATTGCGAGGATACGCGAGAAGCGGGGAGGCGGCAATCAGAGGGGGAGAGATGCCCTGTTCTGCAGCAAGCCACAGGCATGGGCATATTTCAGCGGTAATCTTTGCCCTGTGTAAGCAGCCGTTCCAGCCTGTCGAAATTCTGTTCGTTGGCTGCGTGCAGGAATTTTTCCATCGCCTCGTTCTCTGCGGTGCGATCGAACAGCATTCGCCATGACAGACGCGCGCCGCCATCCTCGTCGGCAAAATGCATTTCCAGCGTGAAGACATGAACCGGTTCATGGTGCGTCATCCGAACCGTCCGGCCTTCGACCACGTCGTCGAAGGTCCAGCGGTTGTGAAATTCGGTGCCGTTGTCAGCGGTCATGGTGATCAGCCAGTGACCGCCGGGTTTCAGGTCGAAGGCCGAAATGGTGTTGCTGAATCCCTCCGGCCCCCACCATGCGGCCAGCTTTTCCGGGTCGGCGAAGGCATCGAACAGGGTTGCCCGGTCAACCGGGAACAGACGGTCATTGAGGATTTCGAGTATTTCGCTCATGGCAGTCACCGGGTTCGAACACCTGTTTGTCCGTCATGCCGGACTTGATCCGGGATCCAGCCACCGCGCGTCCGCGCGGTGAATGACTTTTCCTGCAAACATCGGCTTCACAGGGTCTTCCGGCTCGCGGACGCTCGCCGCTGGACCCCGGCTCAAGGCCGGGGTGACGGAGGCGGGG
>JAHJUC010000696.1 GCA_018829385.1 Alphaproteobacteria bacterium | reverse complement strand
GCTGGCGATCCTGCTGCACATCTATCTGGCGCCGCCGCCGCACACGGTGCGGGGGCTTGCCGCCATGCTCGGCGTCACCAAGCCGGTGATCACCCGGGCGCTCGACACCATGGGGCACATGGGGCTGGTGCGCCGGGTGCGTGACGAGCGCGACCGGCGCAACGTCATCATCAAGCGGACGGTGGAAGGCGCGCTGTTTGTCGAGAAACTTGGCGACATCATCATCGCGGAAGGCCGCAAACTGGCGCTGGCTGAAGGAACGGGATCATGAGTGAGATATTGGACCGCCGGTCATATGCCTACAGGCCGGATCTTGCCGACATCCGTCTCAGGGACAGGGTGGCTGCCGAGCGCTACACCGACGGCATGCCCGCCGAAGTGATCGTGCCGGTCGCCGACATTCGCCCAAGGCCGGACGCCGCCTGCAGCATCGATACCCAGGCGCTCTGCGGCGAGGCGCTGACCGTGTTCGACAGCTCCGGCGGCTGGGCCTGGGTGCAGCTGGCGGCGGATGGGTATGTCGGCTATGTGCGCGAGGATGCCATCGGCCAGGGCGCAGGCGAGGCAACCCACGTCGTCTCCATTCCGCGCAGTTTCGTCTATCCGGGAGCGGATCTCCGCTTTCCCCATCTCAAGGTCCTGTCGATGGGCAGCCGGCTCAGCATCACCGCTGCGGCGGAAACGAGGGGAACGGCCTATGCGCTCATGGAGGATGGATCCGCCATCATCGCCGCGCATCTCAGGCCATTGGGCGAAGTTGCGGCGGAAGACGCCGTCTCCGTCGCCGCCCGGTTCCTGGGCACGCCCTATCTCTGGGGCGGCCGGTCCGGTTTCGGCATTGACTGCTCGGGCCTGGTGCAGATGGCGCTGGCCATGACCGGCAAACCCGCCCCGCGCGATTCCGATCAGCAGGCGGCCGGTCTGGGCCGGATCATCGATCCCGAAACCGACGGCCTGCAGAGAGGTGACATGGTGTTCTGGAAAGGCCATGTCGGGTTCATCGAGGATCCCGATACACTTCTCCATGCCTCCGGCGGAACCATGTATGTCACCCGCGAACCCTTGCGCGATGCGATCGACCGGATTGCTCGTCTCTACGGAATGCCGACCTGTTACCGCAGGCCGTAAGCCGGCTTAGAGCCGATTATCTTTAGCTGGAATCGCCTGAACTTGGTCTTCCGCGCCTTGGACTGCGTCGCGCGAGGCTATCGGCGCTCGCGCCGCGTCGCCTCCCGCTCCTAGCCAGATCACGAAATTCCGGCGTTCAAATCGCTTCCAGCTAAAGATGATCGGCTCAGTATCCGGCCTTGCGGTCAACCAGATTGGTCAGCGGCTCGCCCCGCTCGTAGGCGTCCATCTGTCTCACCATCGGTGCGATCAGCGAGGATGGCATCGATGCCGCCGCCGCATGCGGCGTGATTGTCACCTTCGGGTGGCGCCAGAACGGGCTATCGGGGTCAAGCGGCTCCTGCTGGAACACGTCGAGGGTTGCCGCCGAAAGCAGCCCCTCATCCAGGGCCGCGAGGATGTCGGTCTCGTTCTGCAAGCCGCCGCGCCCGGCATTGATCAGCACCGGCGCGCCCAGCGGCCCGCGTTTGGTCATCCGCGCAAACAGGCCGCGGTTGAGGATTTCCCTTGTGTCCGGCGTCAACGGCAGCAGCACCACGAAGATGTCGGCGGAAGCGAGGAACGCCCCAAGCCCGTCCTCGCCCGCATGACAGGTGACCCCTTCCACCTGTTTCTCGGTCCTCGACCACCCGGAAACCGCAAAGCCCATGACCTGAAGCTTGGCTGCCGCGTCGCGGCCGAGTTCCCCCAGGCCCATGATGCCGACCGTGATGTCGCTTGCGGCCTTCTGGTCGCGGTCCTCGTACCAGACCCGGTCTGCCTGCTGTGCCCGGTAACGCGGGCCGAGCCGGTGATGATCGAGCACCTGCCAGACCACGTATTCGCTCATCCGGGTGGTCAGGTTCGGCGACACCACGCGCACGATCGGCACGTCCGGCAAATCGGGATCCGCAAAGACGTGATCCACGCCGGCGCCGAGCGAGAAGATCGCCTTGAGGTTCGGCAGTTTCGACAACAGCCCGGGGCGCTGCTTCCAGACAATCGCATACTCGATGCTAGGATCGGTCTCCCCGTCCGGTTCAAGCGTCACCGTCCGCCCGGGCGCGGCCTTGGCAAGCTCCTGGATCCACACCTCCGGCGCCCAGCCGGTAAGCGCGAGCAGGATACGTCCGTTTCGAGTGCCGTCAGACATTGTTCCGCCTATTCACTGACCACGCCGCCGGACGCGGTTTCGAGATTGAACGCCGCCGCCATCAGCGCCTTGGTATAATCGGTGGTTGGGTGATCGAAGATCTGGTCGGCCGTGCCCTGTTCCACCACCTTGCCCGACCGCATGACGATCACGTCATTGGCCAGCGCCCGCACCACCTTGAGGTCATGGCTGATGAACAGGTAGGCCAGGTCATGCCGTCGCTGCAGGTCCCTCAACAGGTCCACCACCTGCGCCTGGACGCTCATGTCGAGCGCGGAGGTCGGTTCATCCAGCATGACGAAACGCGGCTTGAGCACCATGGCCCGGGCGATGGCGATGCGCTGGCGCTGGCCGCCGGAGAATTCATGCGGGTAGCGCCAGCGGGTCGAGGCGTCGAGACCGACCTCCTCGAGGGCTGCGGCGACGCGCCGGTCGCGATCCTGGGCGGAAAGATCCCGGGCGTGGATCGCCAGCCCCTCGCCGACGATGTCGGCGATCGACATGCGCGGGCTGAGCGAGCCGAACGGATCCTGAAACACCACCTGCATGGAGCTCCGGAGCGACCGCATCTCTTTGAACGACCGCTCGTGCAGCGGCAGCGTGTTGAAATGGATCTCGCCCTCGCTGCGGATCAGCCGCATCAGCGCGAGCCCGAGTGTCGTTTTGCCCGATCCGGACTCGCCGACGACGCCAAGCGTTTGGCCCGACTTGAGAGAAAGTGACAGCCCGTCCACCGCCTTGATGTGGTCCACCGTCCGCCGGAGAAACCCCTGTTTGACCGGAAACCAGACCTTGATGTCCCGGGCGCGGATCACTTCGGCAGCGGCATCGTTGCGCCTGGGCGGCTCGCCCTTGGGTTCGGCGGCGAGCAGGTGTTTGGTGTAGGCATGCTGCGGATTGGCGAAGATTTCCGCGGTCGGACCGGTCTCGACGATCTTGCCGTCGGTCATCACGCAGACGCGGTCGGCGAATTTGCGCACGATGCCGAGGTCATGGGTGATGAACAGCATCGCCATGCCGTGCTGGGTCTTCAGATCGTGCAGCAATTGGAGGATCTGCGCCTGCACGGTGACATCCAGCGCCGTTGTCGGCTCGTCGGCAATCAGCAGTTCCGGACGGTTGGCCAGCGCCATGGCGATCATCACCCGCTGCCGCTGCCCGCCCGAGAGCTGGTGCGGGTAGGACGCCAGCCGCTTCCGGGGCTCGCGAATGCCGACCTGTTCCAGCAATTCCAGCACCTGGCGCTGGGCCTCGTCCGGCCGGATCTGCTGGTGCAGGTGCAGGATCTCCGAGATCTGCTTCTCCACCGTCTGCAGCGGATTTAGCGAGGTCATCGGCTCCTGGAAGATCATGGTGATGTCGTTGCCGCGTACCTCCCTGATCCGGGGTTCGGGCGCGGACAGCAGGTCCTGGCCCTTGAACAGGATCTTGCCCGAGGGATGGCTCGCCGCCGGGTAGGGTAAAAGCCGCAGCACCGACAGTGCCGAAACCGATTTGCCGGACCCGGATTCGCCCACCAGCGCCACCGTCTCGCCCCGCTTGATGTCGAACGAGATGCGATCGACGGCCATCTGGCTGTTGCCGCCCTGGTGGAAGGCCACGGAGAGGTCCTGAACGGAAAGCAGAGGACCCATTATTCGAACCCCGACAAGCGAAGTACGATAATGAATAACAAGAAGAAGCTTCCAAATGTGGTTATGTACTCGGAAAGCATACCATACCGGCCGCCAGTGCTGCCCTCGTTGCTGGCCTTGATTATCGTGTTTGCCAGTTCAGGAAATGTGTCGTCAAAATCGGTATCGCCCTTTCGAAAGGTTGTTCTGATTGGGAAGAACCAGGTATCTATCCAATCCAGATCCCTTGAAGGTGTTCTTCGTTCGGTGCGCTCGGCCTGTATGTTCTGCAGTACGTCCTGCTCGGCTTGAAAGGCGGCCCCGACCAAAAGCGCAGCTATTCGTCTGTTCCGAAACTGGAACCTGAGTACCAGATGAAAGAGTATCCAGACAATGCCGGCAAGGGGAATGAGAATTTCCTTTCCCAACCTTGCGACGTCCTGTGGAATGGAATTGAGGACAACGAATCCGAGGAAGAAAGCCCCTTCTAGCGCAAACACGCTGAACGCCATTGCTTCTTTATGGTTGTGGTAGTCCGCGTAGTGCTGACGGAATGATCTGAGATAGCTGATCTTTTGCTCGTTATTCATCGGATCGATCTCACCTGAACGTCTTTCGCGGATCGAAGGCGTCACGCGTCGCCTCGCCGATGAAGATCAGCAGCGACAGCATGATCGAGATGGTGAAGAACGCCGTCAGTCCGAGCCACGGCGCCTGCAGGTTGCGCTTTCCCTGCGCGATCAGCTCTCCCAGCGAGGCCGAGCCCGGCGGCAATCCGAAGCCGAGAAAATCGAGCGAGGTCAGCGTCGTGATCGAGCCCGACAGGATGAACGGCAGGAAGGTCAGCGTCGCCACCATGGCGTTGGGCAACAGGTGCCGGAACATGATCGTGACGTTGCCGACGCCCAGCGCCCGGGCGGCGTTGACATATTCGAAATTGCGGGCGCGCAGGAACTCCGCCCGGACGATGCCAACGAACGACACCCAGGAAAACAGGAGCATGATCCCGAGCAGGATCCAGAACCCCGGCGGCAGCACCGCGGCGATGATCAACAGGATGTAGAGCACCGGCATCGACGACCAGATCTCGATGAAGCGCTGCATCAGAAGATCCGTCCAGCCGCCGAAATAGCCCTGCACCGCGCCTGCGGCGATGCCGATCAACGCGGAGAAGATGGTCAGCGTCAGGCCGAACAGCACAGAAATCCTGAAGCCGTAGATCATCCGCGCGGTGACGTCGCGCGCCTGGTCGTCGGTGCCGAGCCAGTTCATGTTGCCAAGCGTGCAGCCCGGGTCCTCGTCCTTGAGCGGGTAGGCCGAGCAGGCTTCCCCTTCCTCCAGCAGCCAGAAGGGCGCGGTCGGGGCCGAATGCGGAATGTAGGAATTGGCGGTGGTGTAGGAATAGCGGATCGGCGGCCAGATCATCCAGCCATTCGCCTCGATCTCGTCCTGGATGAAGGGATCGCGGTAATCGGTGCGCGCCAGGAAGCCGCCGAATTTCTCCTCCGGATAGTCGATCAGCACCGGGTAGAGGATCTCGCCCTTGTAGGAAGCGAGGATCGGCCGGTCATTGGCGATGAACTCCGCCAGCAGGCTGGCGATGAACAGGATCAGGAAGATCCACAGCGACCAGTAGCCGCGCCGGTTGGCCTTGAAATTGGCCCAGCGCCGCTTGTTGGTCGGCGACAGCCAGCCCTTCGGCCGGCCCTGCGCGTCATAGGCCTGGGGATTGCTGGAAGCCGGCGCGCTCATCCGACGTCCCTTTTCTCGAAATCGATGCGCGGATCGACCCAGGTATAGACCAGGTCGGAAATCAGTCCCACCACGAGCCCCATCAGCGAGAAGATGAACAGCGTTGCAAACACCACCGGGTAATCCCGCTTGATCACCGATTCGAAGCCGAGCCGCCCAAGCCCGTCGAGTGAGAAGATGGTCTCGATAAGCAGCGAGCCTGAAAAGAAGGCGGAGATGAACGCGCCGGGAAAGCCTGCGATGATGATCAGCATCGCATTGCGGAAGACGTGCCGGTAGAGAACCTGGCTTTCGCTCAGCCCCTTGGCGCGGGCGGTGGTGACATATTGCTTGCGGATCTCGTCGATGAACGAGTTCTTGGTCAGCAGCGTCGTGGTGGCGAAGGCCGCCAGCGAAAGCGCGATCAGTGGCAGCGCCAGATGCCAGAAATAGTCGACGATCTTGCCGAACAGGCTCAGCTCGGCAAAATTGTCCGATGTCAGCCCGCGCAACGGGAACCAGTCGAAGAAAGATCCGCCGGCAAACAGCACGATCAGCAGGATGCCGACCAGGAATCCCGGCACTGCGTAGGCGATGATGATCAGGCCGGAGGTCCAGACATCGAAGCGCGAGCCGTCGGTCACCGCCTTCTTGATCCCCAGCGGGATCGAGATGATGTAGGACAACAGCAGGATCCAGACGCCGAGCGAGATCGAGACCGGCATTTTCTCGATGATCAGGTCGATCACGTCGATGCTGCGGAAATAGCTTTCACCGAAATCGAAGCGGATATAGTTCCACATCATCAGTCCGAACCGCTCGAGTGGCGGCTTGTCGAACCCGAACTGGGCTTCCAGCTTGGCGATGAATTCCGGATCGAGCCCCTGTGCGCCGCGGTACTGCGACGAGACGGAATCGCCGAAATCCTGCTGCGCGCTGCCGATCGTGTCGCCGCCGCCGGCAATCCGGTCGATGGCGGAATCACCCTCGCCGGTGAGCTGCGCAATCACCTGCTCGACCGGCCCGCCGGGCGCGAACTGGATCACCGCGAACGAGATCGCCATGATGCCGACAATGGTCGGGATCATCAGCAGCAGGCGCCTGAGAATATAGGCGCCCATCAGGCGGTCTTCCCGTTCGGCTCAGCGCAGTCGATGCCTCTGGTTGCTGCAGGTCTGGTCAATCGCACGTCCTTGTCGCCGGACAGCTTGATGTCAGGCTGATTCGTCTCTTCCCCATACAGAATCGAATGTTGGAACGGGTGCAAGGCCGAAACCGCCTCAGTTCGCGCCTCTCATCCACCAGACTTCCGGGAATCCGAGCCCGTAATAAGGAAGTTCATCGGGGTGGGCGAGCGCCTTGCTGTAGGCGATCTTGGCTGCCTTGCTGTAAAACAGTGGCACCACGTAGTGATTGGCAAGCAGCACCCGGTCGAGCGCCTTGACG
>JAHJUC010000695.1 GCA_018829385.1 Alphaproteobacteria bacterium | reverse complement strand
TCAACCGGCCGATCTCCGGCCCGACGCATGACAAGGAACTGCAGGTCGGCAAGCACCCGCTGCAGCTCTATTCGCTGGCAACGCCCAACGGCGTGAAGGTGACGATCATGCTCGAGGAACTGCTGGCCGCCGGTCATTCCGGCGCGGAATACGATGCCTGGCTGATCAATATCGGCGAAGGCAACCAGTTCGGCTCGGGCTTTGTCGAGATCAATCCGAACTCGAAGATCCCGGCGATGGTCGACCATTCGACTCCGGAGCCGACGCGGCTGTTCGAGAGCGGCTCGATCCTGCTCTATCTCGCCGAGAAGTTCGGCGCCTTCCTGCCGAAGGAGCACCATGCGCGCACCGAAGCGCTGAACTGGCTGTTCTGGCAGATGGGATCCGGCCCGTTCCTCGGCGGCGGCTTCGGGCATTTCTATGCCTATGCGCCGATGAAGATCGAGTACGCGATCGACCGCTTTGCCATGGAGGTCAAGCGCCAGCTCGACGTGCTCGACAAGCACCTGGCCAAGAACGAGTACATGGCGGGAGCTGAGTATTCGATTGCCGACATGGCGATCTGGCCCTGGTACGGCACGCTGATGCAGGGCAAGGTCTACAACGACGCCGCCGACTATCTCGACACCGGCATTTATACCAACCTAAAGCGCTGGACCGACCAGATCGCCGCCCGCCCCGCCGTCAAGCGCGGACGCATGGTCAACCGCGCCTTCGGCGACCCGTCCGAGCAGCTGCACGAACGCCACGACGCCAGCGATTTCGAGCTTCGCACCCAGGACAAGCTCGACGCCCAGAAGGAAGGCAAGGCCTGATGGCGAAACTGCCGGAAATGACCAAGCATCGCGGAATCCCGTCCGGCCTGCCCGGCACGGGGTTCCAGTTCACCATCCGCCGGGCCAACCCACGCGGGGTTTCCCCGATCATCAACCGCCGCCGCATGGCGGACCGCACGGCGACGGAGAAACTCGCCGACGCGGCGTTCCTGCATGCGCTTTGGCACCGGTTCGGCGACGAACCGTTCGAGCGCGGCAATCTCGATGCGGGGCGGATCAGCTGGTTGTTCGGGCGCGAGATCGTGCCCGCCGAAGAACCCTTCGATCCGAAATCCTACACGGCGCTGCTCAGGATCGACGAACGCGTGGGGCGGGCCAGCTACCCCGCCGCCTTCGAGGATGTGCTGGAGGTATGACCGTGCTCGATTTCAGCAACCCGGCCTTTCAGATCTACGCAATCAGCGCCTCTCTCGCGGTGCTGAAGATCATGGGCCAGGGCTGGATGACAGTCTACCGCCTGATGAAGAGCAATTCCGGGCTCGCGAGCCCGGAAGACCTCAGGCCGGGGCCCTTGAACAGGGAGCCCCGTCCGGAGCAGCTCGAGATCAATGATTATGTCGACCGGTCGCGGCGGATGCACCGCAACGACCTCGAAAACATACCCGCCTTTCTGGCCGCCGGACTGCTGTTTGCGGCCACCGAGCCGCCGCTGATCCTGGCTCAGGTCATGATGTACGGCTTCGTTCTGGCCAGGGGATTTCACACCCTGGCCTACGCGACCAAACAAAGCCACGAGGTCCGCGCCACGTTCTATACGCTCGGCTCGCTCGCGGTCATCTACATGGCAGTGCATGTGCTTGTTTTTGCCGTCGCCCGATACGGGCTCGGCTGACGTTCCGCAGACTTCAAATTCGAATGGGTGGGAAAAGTGTTCAAGAAAATCCTCATCGCCAATCGCGGCGAAATCGCATGCCGGGTCATCAAGACCGCGCGGGCCATGGGCATTGCGACGGTGGCCGTGTATTCGGACGCAGACCGCGATGCCGTGCATGTGGCGATGGCCGATGAGGCTGTGCATATCGGACCGCCGCCCGCCAACCAGTCCTACCTGATCGCCGAGAAGATCATCGCGGCCTGCAAGCAGACCGGGGCCGAGGCCGTGCATCCGGGCTACGGTTTCCTGTCCGAGCGGGCCTCGTTCTGCGAGGCGCTGGAGAAGGAAGGCATTGCCTTCATCGGTCCGAAGGTGAAGGCCATCGAGGCGATGGGCGACAAGATCACCTCAAAGAAGATCGCCGCCGAAGCCGGCGTCTCCACGGTTCCCGGCCATATGGGCCTCATCGATGACGAGGCGCATGCGGCCAAGATCGCCGCCGAGATCGGCTATCCGGTGATGATCAAGGCCTCGGCCGGCGGCGGCGGCAAGGGCATGCGGATCGCCTGGAACGACGCCGAGGCGCGCGAGGGCTTCTCCCGCTCGAAATCGGAAGCCGCGAGCTCGTTTGGCGACGACCGGATCTTCATCGAGAAATTCATCGAGGAGCCGCGGCATATCGAGATCCAGCTGATTGCCGACAGTCACGGCAACGCGATCTATCTCGGCGAACGCGAATGCTCGATCCAGCGGCGGAACCAGAAGGTGGTGGAAGAAGCCCCCTCACCTTTCCTCGACGCAGCAACCCGCAAGGCGATGGGCGAGCAGTCGGTGGCGCTGGCCAATGCCGTGGATTACCAGTCGGCCGGCACGGTGGAATTCATCGTCGACAAGCACCGCAAGTTCTATTTCCTCGAGATGAACACAAGGCTGCAGGTCGAGCATCCGGTGACCGAACTGATCACCGGCGTCGACCTGGTCGAGCAGATGATCCGGGTCGCCGCAGGCGAGAAGCTTCCCTTCACGCAAGCCGATGTGAAGCTCAACGGCTGGGCGGTGGAGAGTCGTCTCTACGCCGAGGATCCCTACCGCAACTTCCTGCCCTCGATCGGCCGGCTGACGCGCTACCGGCCGCCGCAGGAAGGCACCAACGACGGCGTCACCGTCCGCAACGACACCGGCGTGACCGAAGGCTCGGAAATCTCGATGTTCTACGATCCGATGGTGGCAAAGCTCTGCACCCATGCGCCCACGCGGCTTGAGGCGATCGACGCCATGGCCGACGCGCTGGACCGGTTCGAGGTCGAAGGCATCGGCCACAACCTGCCGTTCCTGTCGGCGCTGATGCAGCATCCGCGCTGGCGCGAGGGCCGGCTGTCGACCGGCTTCATCGCCGAGGAATATCCCGACGGCTTCGGCCCGGTGCCGCCCAATGATGCGACCGTCGAGCGCTTTGCCATCGCGGCGCTGCTGCTCAGCCACATCTCGGGCGAGCGCAACGCGCAGATCTCCGGCGCACGCTTCAGCCAGGCGGAAAAGCGGGCGCACGAGGACAAGGTGGTGCGGATCGCCGGCCAGGAGATCACCGGGCATATCGACGACACCGACGACGTCTACATGGTGCGCCTGCCCGGACGCGAACCGATGGCGGTGGCGACCGACTGGATGCCGGGCGCGAAGCTGGCGATCTTCGACATCGATGGCGAACACCAGGCGATCAAGGTGGAGCCGGCCGATGCCGGATGGCGGCTGCGGCAACTGGGCGTCGATGTGCGGGTGCAGGTGTTTTCCCCGCGCGTCGCCGAACTGGCCCGGCTGATGAAGGAAAAGGTGGCGCCGGATACGTCGAGCCTGCTGCTTTGCCCGATGCCCGGCCTGATCGTCTCGATCGCCGTCAACGAGGGCGACGAGGTGCAGGAAGGCCAGACGCTGGCGATCGTCGAGGCGATGAAGATGGAGAATGTGCTGAAAGCCGAGCGCAAGGGCGTGGTCTCGCGCATCCCGGTGAAAGCCGGCGACAGCTTGGCCGTCGACGAAATCATCATGGAGTTCGCGAAGTGAGCGGTCTGATAACGCAGAAAGGCCCCTCCCCAACCCCTCCCCACAGGGGGGAGGGGCTAGGTGCCGGCCGCACCTTTTTTACTCCTACCGAAACATATGTACTGCGGGAGGTTCAAGATCGCCCGCTGAAATCGCGGCAGGGTAAGCCCCTCCCCCTTGTGGGGAGGGGTTGGGGAGGGGTCTTTTGTAAAGGCCTGAAATCGGTCGCCGCACCGGCTCGAGTGGAGACAGCACAATGACCAAGACC
>JAHJUC010000694.1 GCA_018829385.1 Alphaproteobacteria bacterium | reverse complement strand
TTGCTGCCTTTAGGCTGACAGCCTGAGGCACAACGGGAAATCTGGCATGAACATCGAGATGATCCGCGCGGCGCGCGACCGGCTGGAAGGTCACGTCCGCCGCACGCCCTTGCTCAATTCCCCGTTTCTCGACGCGATCGCCGGACGGCGGGTCTGGGTCAAGCCGGAATGCCTGCAACACACCGGCAGCTTCAAGTTCCGCGGCGGCTGGTCGGCCCTCTCGGCCATGTCTCCGGAAGACCGGGCCCGCGGCGTCATCGCCTTTTCCAGCGGCAACCACGGACAGGGCGTGGCTTTCGCGGCCGCCCGGCATGGCGCGCCGGCGGTCATCGTCATGCCGTCGGATGCGCCGAAGATGAAGATCGACAACACCAGGGCTCTTGGCGCCGAAGTCGTTCTCTACGACCGGGCGACAGAGAACCGGGACGAAATCACCGCACGGCTGGCCGCCGAACGCGGCCTGACCCTGATCAAGCCGTTCGACGAACCGCTGGTGATTGCCGGCCAGGGAACCTGCGGACTGGAAATCGCCGAACAGGCCGCGGAACAGGGCATCGCCCGCGCCGATGTGATGGTCTGCTGCGGTGGTGGCGGCCTTGCGTCCGGCATCGCGCTGGCGCTTGAAGCCGAGGCCCCGGGGCTGCGCGTGCGGCCGGCGGAGCCCGAAGGCTTCGACGACATGGCCCGCAGCCTGCGCTCGGGCACCATTGAACGCAACGCGCGGCTGTCCGGTTCGATCTGCGACGCGATCCTGACGCCGCAACCCGGCAGCCTCACCTTTCCGATCCTCGCCCGTCTTGCCGGCGCAGGACTGGTGGTGAGCGAAACCGAGGTGCTGAACGCCATAGCCCTTGCCTTCACCCGGCTCAAGATCGTGGCCGAGCCGGGAGGCGTGGTCGCACTTGCCGCGGCATTGTTTCATGCGGGCGAGATCGAAGGCGAGGACGTGATCGTCACGGTCTCCGGCGGCAATGTCGACGCGACTGTGTTCTGCATGGCGCTGGAGCGGTTCGCCGGCTAGCCGATCGGGCAAGCGGATCGCGACCCTCAGACAATATTCAGGTCAGCACGACGCCTTCGTCCTTGGCCTTGTGCCCCGGTTCGACATGGATGATCACCCGGATGCCTTCGACCTCGTTGCGCAGCGCTGTTTCCAGCCGGTCGCAGATCCGGTGCGATTCCTCCACGCTCATGTCGCCGTCGACAACGAGATGAAACTCGACGAAGGAGGCCCTGCCCGCCATGCGGGTGCGGATGTCATGCGCTTCGATGGCGCCGTCGGCCTCGGCCTTGATGATGGCCTGGATGCGCAGCTCATCGGCCGGATCGATGGCCCGGTCCATCAGCCCGTCGACGGAAGACGCGATCACCTTCCAACCTTGCCAGAGCACATTCATGGCAACGATCAGCGCCAGCAGCGGATCGAGCCGCGGCTGGTCGAAGGCCAGCGCCAGCACCAGACCGAAGATCACGCCAACCGATGTCACCACGTCCGACAGGATGTGATGGCCATCGGCCTGCAGCGCCGGCGAGCGGTGGCGGCGGCCAATCCGCAACAGCACCGCGGCCCAGATGCCGTTGACCAGCGCGGCGCCGGCATTGACGGCCAGGCCCAGCACCGGCGCTTCGATCCGCTGCGGTGCCAGCAGCCCGCCCGCGGCCTCGTGCACGATCAGCAGCGCCGCCACGACAATCAGCACGCCTTCGAGAACGGCGGAGAAATATTCCGCCTTGTGATGGCCATAGGGGTGGGAGATATCGGCCGGTTTCTGCGCGTAACCGATGGCGATGAAGGCCGCTGTCGCCGCAATCACATTGACGATGGATTCAAGCGCATCGGAGTAAAGCGCGATCGATCCGGTCAGGTACCAGGCGACGAACTTGAGCCCCATCACCCCGAACGCCAGCGGAATCGACCAGAAGGCCAGCAGGCGGATGGTTCTTGAGGCCTGCGGCATGCCGTCTAGTCCTGCAGCGAAGCGATATAGGCGATGATGGCATCGACCTGTTCGGGCGTCGCGATGAACTCCGGCATGTCCGGATGGCCCGAATAGATCCGCCCGTCGGAGAACGCCTCCTCCAGCGCGTCCATCGGGAAGCTGTCGGACAGTTTGCGGAACGGCGGCGCTGCCTCGTGCGGGCTGGCGTCGGCTTCGCCGACCGCATGGCATTTGCCGCAATTGATCTCGACCAGTTCCCGGCCTGCCTTCAGCTCGTCGCCGGGCTGTGCCCGTGCAGGGTCCGCCCCCGGCATGAGGCACAGAGCCGAAGTCGCCAGCGCCGCAGCAACCACCAGCCTGTCCACCTTGTGCACCCGCATCATGCTGCCTCCACCTTCTTCCGGCGCGCCAGGTGCGCCACGACATTCTCGATCATCCGCATGCCGGCATCCTGGCCCAGCGTCATGATCGATTCGGGATGAAACTGCACCGCCGCGATCGGCAGGCTTTCATGCTCGAACGCCATGATCACCCCGTCATCGGTCTCCGCAGTA
>JAHJUC010000009.1 GCA_018829385.1 Alphaproteobacteria bacterium | reverse complement strand
GCTAGGCCGTGCTTTCCTGGTCCAGAAGCCACTTGGCAATCAGCTCTTCGGCGGCATAGCTGCCTGATCCAAAGCGACAGGAAAGATCGCGATCAAGACGAGATCGAGCACCTGACCAATAAACCAGCTCGTGGCGCAGCACTGAATAGAAGGCTTCTGCCGGCGCGGTCGTATCGGTGCTTGCTTCAGCGTGCAGCCTCGACCTTTCGTGACGACAGAAAGGTGGAATAGATAATCGAGATCAGCAGGATCAAATCGATTGCCAGGATGACGGCGCAAATTGGTCTCTCGACAAAGATCTGCAAACCATCATGAGAAAGAAGCAGTGATCGCCGGAGATTGCTCTCCATGATGCTGCCCAGGATCATGCCGATGATCAGCGGCGCCAGCGGATAGCCGGCCCGCCGCATGACATAGCCGATCACGCCGAAGGTAAACATCACCCAGAGATCGAAAATCGAATTCTGCAGCGAGTATGTACCCAGCGTCGACAGAAGCAGCACAGCCGGCAACAGCCAGGCCTTTGGCACCTTCAACACCGATCCAAAAATTGGCGCCAGCAGTGTACCGAGCACCAGAAGCACCAGATTTCCCATCAGATAGGCCATGAAGATGCCGCCGGCGACATCGGGATGATCTCTGAACAGGGCCGGGCCGGGGAAAAATCCGAGCAGGATCAGGGCTCCCATCAATACGGCGGTGGAGGCGTCACCGGGAATTCCGAGAGACAGCGTGGGAATGAGCGCGCCGCCACAGCAGCCATTGTTGGCCGCTTCCGTCGCTACCACTCCACCCTCGGCGCCTTCACCATAGACTTCACCGGGCCGTGCAAGCTTCTTGGCGGCGGCATAGGAAATGAACGCGCCGACATCGCCACCAGCCCCGGGGATGGCGCCGAAAAATGTGCCTATGAGGGACGACCGCACTAGGTTGACCTTGTGGCGCATCAGCAATCCTAAGGCTGCAAATGAGATCCGCAGTCGCTGCACGTTCGGCTTGGCGAGATAGCCTCCGGATTCCACCTGAAAGAAGATTTCCGAAAGTGCGAAGAGCCCGACAACCACGGCTACCAGATGGGGACCGCTGGAGAGCTTGAAATTGTCGAATGTGAAGCGGTAAGCGTGGGTGAACTCGTCAGTGCCTACCATCGACAGGAACAGGCCAAATCCACCCACGAGAAGACCCTTCAGCGCCGAGCCCTCCGATACCAAAGCGATAGTCAACACTCCTAGCACCGCCATGGCAAAATACTCAGGTGGTGCAAACCGCAATGCGAACCGGGCTAGCAGAGGCGAGAGAAACACAAGTACAAGCCCGCCTATCAGTCCGCCGATAGCCGAAGAAGTCATAGCTAGGCCCACCGCGTCCTGGGCTCGTCCCCTTTGCGCCATCGGAAATCCGTCAAACAGCGTCGCCGCCGCCAGAGGAGTGCCCGGTATGCGCAGCAGGATAGCGGAGATCGAACCGCCGGCCGAACCGCCGATATAGATGGCGATCAGCATCCCCATCGCCGGGATGGTCGGCAAATGAAAAGCCAGAGGCAACAGAAGGACAATGCCCATCAATGGCCCCAGACCGGGCAGGACGCCGATGATCAGCCCGCCAATAATGCCGAGCACCGTCAGCAACACTGACTGGAAATTGAAAAACAGCGGAAGGCCTTCGCGGAGGAGCTCGAACATGACGGCCTTCAGTTGAAAATTGTGAGGTTGAAAATTCCGACCGGCAACACGACGTTGAGCAAGCCTTCGAACACGAATGAAGCGCCCAGCCAGAGAACGAGCCCCCCGATGAAAGCCGGAACCGGTCGCACGCCCATGGCCCACATCATGCCAATACACAGTGGTGGGGTGGAGAGGTGAAATCCCGAATAGGGAAGCGCACCAAGATAAATGACAAAGACAGCGGTGAAAGACAGCGCCAACACTGTGCCACCTTCCCGCGCGAATGGGGAGTGATGGCTAGCCCGGCCCAGAACGAGCCGGATAACCTGAACGACGACAACGACGGACATCAGCGATGCGATCACGCGTGGGTAGAAGGCTGCATTGTCCAGCGGTCCACCGCTCGCAGCCCCCTGCTCGGCCAGAGACGTGGCAGACTGCCAGAAGATCAGAGCCGGAATCGAGGCAAAAAACAGCCATGCGATCCAGTCGAATGCATAGTCACGTAAACGAAACAAGGTGCCCTCCACCAGCGAACGACGGTGCTTTGATCTCAGACGCCGCCGCTCCTGTTTGTTACTTCACGGACTCAAGCTTCTGCTTTTCCCATTCGATGGCGTCGACACCGGATTTGAGGTTGTCGGCCACCGGGCCGACGATACCGTCGTACTGGTCCGGCGAATAGCCCAACGGCACATAGCCCATGGCAAGCAGCTTCTGCTTGACGTCGTCCCGGTTGACCGCCTTGCCCATGGCATCGCGCAGCTTGGCGACAACTGCCTCCGGCGTATCCTTGCGCACGAGCCACCAGTTCCAACCCATCGGAGCGAGACCCTTCATGCCAAGTTCAATGCCGAAATCAGCAACCCGGGGCGCGCCGCCATAGGTCTTAGACGCATCATCGAGTTCGGAAAGAACCGCAAGCACGCGGACCTCGCCCTTGTTCGTAGTGTAGACGCCCGGATTGATCACCACGAAGTCGAGGATCCCGCCGCGCAGATCCTTGACGGCATTGTCGATTTCCGGATACGGCACGACCTGGGCAACAGAGTCCGAGGTCTGCATTGCCTTCGCGGCAACCATATGCGGCAGCGCCCCGACCGTTCCCGGTGAATAGCGAAGTTTGCCGGGATCAGCCTTGGCATAGGCGATAAGCGCCGGGAAATCGGCGAAACGATCGTCGTCCTTGCGCACGGCGATGGCGAAGCTGTTCGAAGTCGCCGCCCAGAGCGGCGAGAAATCCTTGTAGCTCCAGTCAGCCTTGCCCAACATGGGTTGCAGCACCAGGGGCGCGACATAGCCGTCGAATATCGTGTAGCCATCGGCCGGCTTTTCCATCGCGGTGAGGAAAGCCTTGGTGCCGCCGGCCCCGGGTGTCGAGACAACGGAGATGTTCACCCCGAGCTCTTCGCCCATGGCATCGGCGATGATCTGGCTGGCTGACATCGTCGCGCCCGGACCCCAGGGGTAGATATTCTCGATATTGCGCTCAGGAAATTCCGCGCGTGCGCTTCCCGCCACCAGCAGCAGCGCCGTCGCCAGACCCAGTAGTTTTTTCATGATAACCTCCCTTTTTGTGCAGTGAATCCAAGTCGTACCAGCGATAGACCTCCGCTGGCGTGTCGTGCGCGCGCAACTCGCGCACCATCTCCTCGTAGAGCCGCTTGCAAACCACCGGTTCCTCGACCGGGCTCGTCTGCCGCGGATCGTTGACCAGGTCATAAAGCCGGGTCCCGATATCAGCGAAGCCGATGCCGTCATTGTTGGGCACCCGCTTTGCTTCCTTGAGCGCATCGATGCCAAGCACGGGCACGCCCTTGGTAAAATTGAAGGGCGGCGCCAGTCTAGCCGTCTTCAGCTCGTCGATGGTGAAAGGTGCCGTCATGTGTGCCGGCGCCAGCGTGTACTCGACCAGGCCTTCGCGGTAGATGTCCGGCGGATAGTGATAGAGCACCCAGTCACCGTCGGTAACGCCTATCGGACCGGAGAAGACGCCGAATACCGCGGCCTGCCGTATCGGTGCGTCTTCGGGAAGCATCGGCAGAAGACTTCGCCCGGTCACTTCCTCCGGTATGCCCAATCCGAAAAGATCCAGAAATGTTGGCATAAGGTCCATGGTCTGCGTAAGGTGGCAGCGTCGTGTGCCTGCCTGATCCTGATACTGGGGGTGATGGATAACCAGCGGTATGTGCGAGACTTCCTCGTAATACGGCATGCGGCATTTGCCCCACCATCCGTGCTCTGACAGCAGGAAGCCGTGGTCGGTGGAGAGCACAATGCAGGTATCCTTCCACATGTCGTGCTCATCAAGATAGTCGATCAGCCTGCCAAAATACTCGTCACACATAGCCACCAGCGCGGCGTAATTGGCGCGGATCTCGGCGATTTCCTCTTCACTCTCGACAACGCGTTCATAGTGCGGCCAATCCAGGATGCCACCCGCGTGCCCGGTTTCATAGGCAGCCTTGAAGCGGTCCGGCGCATGGAAAGGTTCGTGCGGGTCAAAACACTCGAGCATCAGGAACCAGTCGTCTGCATTCCTGTTCCTGTCGAGGAAGTCGAAGCCGGAGGCAAAACAGCGCGGACCCGGAAAATCCGATTCCTTGACGATTTCCTCCCGATTGATCGCGTGCTGCATGCGCTTGTCACGCTTCGAGGTCTGGTAATGCCTGTCGTCAAACTTCGCCTTGATGCGCTCGACCGGCGGCTCCACCATCGCAATCCACGGGTCATATTCCTGGCCCCGGATGAAATCATAACTTGAAAAACGCGTGTGAAACCCGTGCCCGCCATCCTCGAAATAATGCAGGTGGTCGGAAACCATGTGGGTATAGACGCCGCTGTCCTTGAGGATCTGCGCGAAGGAATTGTCGAAGGGTTCGAGCGGGCCCCAGGAACGATGGGTGAAATTGAGCCGTCCGGTGTGCATGTCGCGGCGCGCCGGCATGCAGGGCAGCGACCCTACATAATGGCGGTCGAAGGTGACAGCCCGGGCTGCGAACCGGTCGAAGTTCGGCGTCTTCACCGACTGGCCGCCATAGGCGCCCATGGCGCTGCGGTTCAGAGAGTCGAACAGGACAAAAATTGTACGCATGGCTCCTCCTGACGCCAACTATGGCGCGGCTTGCAGATAAACAATAATGAAATATACTGCGGTTTCGATAGCCAAAGGTAATCACAATGCGACTGCTGATATCCCGTCACCTGGAAAACTTCCTTGCCCTCTATGACGCACGCAACATGCATCTGGCGGCTCAGAAAAAAGGCATCAGCCAGCCGGCGTTGAGCAAGAGCCTCAAGGTCCTCGAGGAGAGTCTTGGCGCGACATTGTTTGAGCGGACCCATCGCGGACTAGAGCCGACGAGTTGCTGCACCGGCATGCATGCGCAATAGACCAGGAGGCGCGGTTCGCCTCACTCGATATCGGCGAGTATCAGTCCACCCTGGGCGGTCGCATCAAGATCGGCGTCGGTCCGGTTCTTGCGGTCAGCACCTTTCCGCAGGCCTTGGCGGACTTCCACCACAGCCTGCCGGGCATTGAAATCTCAGTCGAGACTGGAATTTCCAACTTTCTGTATGACGGTCTTTTGAACGCCGATTTCGATGTCATCGCTGCGGCCGTTCCGGAAATAGCGCTGCCGGAGAATTTCACAGCTGTGCAGCTATTTACTACAAATATGGTCGTTATTTGCCGCAAGGATCACCCGATGATGGCTGCTTCCGATACGACCCGCGAGATTATGGGGACATTCCGCCGCGTGGGTTTCGTCGAAGACAGAGAGTTCGAGAAGAAGTCTCGACGGTTCCTCGGTGGCCTATCGGATCAGTTGCAGCCGATCCTTCAAACGACCTCGCTTACCATCATGTTTGGAATTCTTGCCGCCACGGACTACTACGCCATAGTCAGCGACCTGATCGTCCCGCGGGCCCGACGCGAGGGGCTCGATACATTTTCACCACTGGGCGGCCTGTGGCAGCTCGATATCGACCTGATATGCAAGACGACACTGGTGACGTCACGACCCCTCCAGTTCCTGCTTCAAGCTATCGAAGAACACTCTAAGCTGGGCTGATATCTCTGACGTGGCCACATGTTGAACCGGCATACCATGTCATGCTCGCCTTTCGGACACGTGGCTGCAGCCAAGCGGTTCTTCACAAAGGCTATTGAACGGCATGGTCCGCAGCCCATTGTGATTGACGGCTGTTGATTCCACGCGGAACTGAGCCGATTTTTTTCCACCGAGAAGTGAGCCACCTCTGAGTATGGTGTCACTTGGCACTTCTGTGGTTGCCGCCCGTTTGGCAAGAAGTTTCTGACCTTCTTTGGCATGTGATCGAGTGCGGTCTTCTGTCAGGCCTTTCGTTGCGGCGCTTGCAAAGGCCGCCGGCCGGTATGGTGATCTGCGGAGCGGGTCCAAATCTTAATTCCGAGCTTGCAGGCTCAAAGTGCCAAACTGGTTTTCCCGTTCCCGATCGGTTCGATCATGCGCCCATTCAGGTCGTCGACTTCTCACACCTCTTTGCCAGCCTGGTTATCCGCGGCAGTTTCCTTTCACGCCGCCATTGCCAGAGCGGGGTCTCGATAATCTTCCTGCTTCGTCAGCATGTTCGGCGTTCGAGATCGACCATGATGGTGCCGTAGTGCGAGGACTGCCGCCAGCTCCAATCATCAATGCCAACAACACGAATATCATTATCTTGCCTTGAGGCACCAACGTTGCGCTTCAATTGACGCAAGATCGTGTCGTCACTGATCGGCATGCCCAGCCGATGCATCAAGTTTTCGGCCGGGCGACCGCCCATCCTGTGCCCAACCAAACCTACGATCTCGGCCATCCGCATTGTTCGATGCGCGTAGGGCAAAGCCATCTTGGGCAAACGATCTGTGAACGTTCGCCGCTGGCATTTCCGGTGTCTACACTGCCACCGGATCAGCGAGAGTTTGATTTTCACCACTTGACCCTGAACAGGCACGTCCCGGAGGCAGCGGTTGTGCCAACCATGCCGGTGCCGACTTCGCATACCGCAATCCGGGCAAATGCCGATCGGTTTCGCAGCGGCGGAAACAATCCAATTTTCTTCATCTTGAAGGGTGATACCCAGAACTCTGACCCCTGGGCCGGGCGACCATTTCGATTTCGTTTGCATCACCGCAGATAGCAACCGCGACGCTAACACTCTGCTAACCACAGACTTTGAGGAAGAACCCAATTAACTGCCAAGCGACAGGATGGTGAAGAAGCAGCAGATGCGGTGGTCGCTCCACGGCGCGAATATGCTCATGCAGGTTCGAACTGCGGAGGTAAATGGTGAACTTCGCAATCGATTGCGGGCACGTTTCCGACAGCCTGAAGCGAAAGTGCCACCGCTATTCACTTTGAGAATTGCCTCGTCACCATTGTGATAAGCGAAGGTGATCTCGATGAAGCCGTCATCGAGCAATTCGGCGTGACCATCGCCGTTGACCTCGTCCATTTCGTCGAAGCCGGTCCAT
Source organism: Alphaproteobacteria bacterium (assembly GCA_018829385.1). GTDB lineage: Bacteria > Pseudomonadota > Alphaproteobacteria > Rhizobiales > Rhizobiaceae > Hoeflea. The sequence continues at coordinate 1,157 of JAHJUC010000009.1, read as the reverse complement.
GTGAAGAACACCATCGACGGGCTGTAGCCGAGATCGAGGCTGGCTTGCAGAGCGCCAAAGGCGATTTCGCCATGATTGCCGGCTCCGATGGCAAGCGTGGCGGGCGCGACCAGATCGAGATAGCTGCGATCCCACAGATCGGCCTCGACGATCCGCCAGCGTCCGATCAACGAGCAGCCTGCCGACGCGGTCATGTCGACACCGCCAGTAGCTTCGGCAACCGCACCAGATCGTAGGCTGCTACCGCCAGAGTGAAGGCCCAACCGACCCGGTCGCGCCCACGGAATTTCGTCTTGTCCTGCCCGGCAACGGTCTTGATCCAGCCGAACGCTTCCTCGATCCGCTTGCGGATGCGCAGGCTGACGGCATAGCCGCCATGTCGCGTCGTGCGCCCGTCAATCGCCGAGCGACGACCGTTTGCGTTCTGCGTCACATGCGGCGTCACCTTCATCGAGCGGAGTTCATTGACAAAATCCTCGGTGTCATAGGCCTTGTCGGCACCCAGCGTGATCGCGCGCGGCCGGTCGGCACGCGGCTCGATCATGTGCAATGCCGCCACCCGTTCGGCGTGCCCGTCTGCTTGCGTCAAACAGGCATCGACCAGCAGGCCATGGCGGTTTTCCATCAGCCCATGCCCCATGAAGCACAGCTTCGCCTCCTTGCCTTTGCCTTTCTTGTAAAGCCTGGCCTCGGGATCGGTCGTCGAAGCATGCGTCTTGTTGGACCGTCTGTCGCCGTGGAAGTCTGCTTCCGCGTTGCGTCCGCCGCCCGCCGCCGGCGGTTCTCCAGAACCGTCTTTCGGCCCATCCTTCGGCTTGATGCTCTTCATCGAGGCCCAGGCTTCGATCAGCGTGCCATCGACAGAAAAGTGATCCGTGGAAAGCAGCGCCTTGACCTTGGCCTGCGCCAGGATCGGGCTCAAGCAGCCGGTCGCGGTTCTTCGAGAACACTGAATGGTTCCAGGCCGCATCGTCAATGCCGATGCCGACGAACCAGCGGAACAAAAGGTCGTATTCCAGCCGCTCCATCAAAAGCCGTTCCGAGCGGATCGAATAGAAAGCCTGCAGCAGCATCGCCCGCAAAAGCTTCTCGGGCGGGATCGAAGGCCGTCCGATCGGCGAGTAAAGCGCCGCACACTCTCCGCCAAGTGCAGCAAG
>JAHJUC010000693.1 GCA_018829385.1 Alphaproteobacteria bacterium | reverse complement strand
GCCTTGAAGCGGAGCATTCTGAGCATGCGGCGTTCGAAGCTGGCGGCCTCGACCCGGTCGAAGCGTTGCTGGTCGGCGGCGTGTTCCTCGATGATCCGCTTGCTGGTCGCATCGACCCTGGCTTCCATGAGCTGGCAGGTCCGCTCGGGATGCAGGGCTTCCAGCGTCTTTTCCAGCTTGCGGGCATATTGCCGGGCGATCTCGGCGTGACGTTCCTCGTGCCGCTTGATGTCGGATGACAGGGTGTCCCAGACCAGAACCGTTTCGCGGGCGGCGCGGTTGCGGTCGGTCCAGCGCGGCAGGGTCAGATGGGTCTCGAGCGTGACCTTGGCGTCGAGCACGCGGCACCTGCCGTCGGAACTGCGGTAGTCGACCGATCCGCCGAGCTTGATCTTGGTGGCGCCGGGATGGCGGATGCCGGTTTCCGACAGGATCGGCCCGTGCTTGGACAATTCGCGTTCGAGATCGGCGCCGGTGAGCCCGGAAATGTTGAAATAGGAATAGGTTTTCTTGATCAGCGGCGTGGATGACACCGCAACCGCCGATGCGCACAGCAACGTCAGGGCCATGACGGCGAAGCGCAGGCGGCGCATGGAAAACTCCCGGTCAGAAACACCAAACCGGAACTTGCGCCATGCCGCTGGCTCATGCAACAGGAACCGGCAGCCAAATTGCCACAGGTCACAGGTCAAACCGTCATGCAAACGCCACCCGACACAGTCTTTGACCCGAGAACCCTGCGGCTTGGCCGGGACAGGGCGATCGAACTGGGACCGCGGTCGCGGCTGATGGGCATTCTCAACGTGACGCCGGATTCGTTTTCCGACGGCGGGCTGCATGCGGACCAGCGCATCGCCGTCGAGGCGGCGCTGGCCATGGTCGGGGAGGGTGCCGACATCATCGATATCGGCGGTGAATCGACGCGACCGGGCGCCGACCCGGTGAGCGCGCTGGAAGAGCAGCGCCGGATCCTGCCGGTGATCGAGGCGCTGGCCGGACAGGAGGAGGTGCTGATCTCGGTCGACACCTGGCGGGCGGAGACGGCGCGGTTGGCGCTCGCCGCCGGCGCGCACATGATCAACGATGTCTGGGGGCTGCAGCGCGAACCGGAAATGGCGCAGATCGCAAGCGATGCCGGCGCCGCGGTGGCGATCATGCATACCGGCCGCGAGCGTGTCTGCCTGCCCGATCTCGTCGAGGACCAGTTCTTCTGGTTCAAGGCTTCGATCGCGATCGCGCGGCGGGCCGGGATCACAGATGACAGGATCCTCATCGATCCCGGCTTCGGCTTCGCCAAGGACGCAAATGACAATCTCGAACTGATGGCGCGGTTTGCCGAGCTGCACGCTCTCGGCCTGCCGCTGCTGGCGGGCACGTCGCGCAAGCGCTTCATCGGCGGGCTGACGGGCCGGGAGGCCGCCGACCGCGATGTCGGCACCGTGGCGACCAGCGTCGCGCTCAGGCTCGCCGGTGCTGCGATGTTTCGGGTACACAATGTGGCTTTCAACAAGGACGGGCTTGCGGTCGCCGACGCGATGGTTCAAAGCAGCCGCAAAAAGGAACCCGGCCATGGCTGACAGTTACACAATCCGCCTTGCCAATTGCGCGTTCTTTGCCCGCCACGGTGTGCATGACGAGGAGGAATTCCTCGGCCAGCGCTTCTTTGTCGACGCCGAGCTGGAAGTCGATCCGGGCGATGCGCTCGAAACCGACGACATCGAGGGGACTGTGCATTACGGCATCGCCTTCCAGGTGATCGAGGAGATCGTCACCGGCAAGCGGCGCTACCTGATCGAGGCGCTGGCGATGGATATCGCCAGGGCGCTGACGGCGCGGTTTTCGCAGATCCGGCTGGCCCGGATCACGGTGCGCAAGCCGAGTGCCGCGGTTCCGGGCATCCTCGACCATGTCGAAGTGACGGTCGAGCATCGTGCCTGAGGCGAAGAAGGTGATCGCCGCCATCGGGCTTGGCGGCAATATCGGCAATCCGCGCCGGACCATGGCGCGCGCGCTGAAACTGCTCGATGCGCGCGACGATGTCGCCATCCGCACGGTGTCGCGGCTCTATCGCACGCCACCATGGGGCAAGACCGACCAGGAGTGGTTCCACAATGCCTGCGCGCTGGTGGAAACGACGCTTGATCCGCACGAGTTGCTCAAGGTCTGTCTCGATATCGAATTGCAGCTCGACCGGGTCCGCACAGACCGCTGGGGGCCGCGGACGATCGATCTCGACGTGCTCTTGCATGGAGACTTCCTGTCAGATCATGCCGACCTGACGGTGCCGCATCCGCGGATGACCGAGCGCGCCTTCGTGATGGTGCCGCTCGCCGACATCGCGCCGCAGGCCGTGGTCAACCTGCAGAGCATTGCAGACTGGTCGAGCGAGGTGGATTCCGAAGGGATCGAGGCGCTGACGCGGACTGGAGACTGGTGGCAGGACGAGGATTAGCCTGGGAGCAGGTGGCCTGATCTAGCGCAGGACGCCGGAGGCGACCTTGCGGGCGCCGCGCTTGAGGGTCATGCCGATCACCGGCACCATTTCCTTGCCGACCTTGACCGAAATGGTGACGTTCATGGTTTCCTCGTCGTGCAGGCGGGCGATCATGGCGCCGTCAAGCGTCTTGCGGTTGATCGCCATCACCGCGCGGTCGCGGGTGATCTTGCCGGAAACGATGTCGAGGCCTTCGCCGGCGGAGCCATCAAGGAACCGGCCGGTGTAGGT
>JAHJUC010000692.1 GCA_018829385.1 Alphaproteobacteria bacterium | reverse complement strand
GCGGTCTCGAGCCAGAGGCCGTTCTCGAAATAGGCATCGAACTGGGCGGCGATGAACCGGCTCTTGGAGAACAGATGGGCCGCACGCTTGCGGATGAAGGGAGCCTGTTTGGCCATGTCAGGATTGAGGAAGACGAGAGCCTCGGCGCACCAGCACCCGTTCTTGGTGCCGCCGAACGAGACGATGTCGACGCCGAGTTCGGCGGTCATCTGTGCGGGGGTGAGATCGAGAGCGACCAGCGCATTGGCGAAGCGGGCGCCGTCCATGTGCAGCGGCAGGCCGTGGGCCCTGGCAATCGCCGCGATCGCGCGGATCTCGTCAGGCGTATAAACCGTGCCGGCCTCGGTGGCCTGGGTCAGGGTGATGGCCATCGGCTGGCCGGCGTGGACAAAGCCTTCCGGGAAACGGGCGATTTCCGCTTCAAGGGTTGCCGGGTTCATCTTGCCTTCCGGCCCGTCCACCGGCACGAGCCGCGAGCCGTGACTGAAAAACTCGGGCGCTCCGCACTCATCGGCAATGACATGGGCCTCGCGATGGCAGAAGGAAACGCCGCCCGGCCGGTTGACCGCCGAGAGCGCCAGCGAATTGGCAGCGGTGCCGGTGCCGACGAAGAAGACCGCGACTTCCTGTCCGAAGATCTCGTTGAAGGTCTGCTCAACCTTGCGATCCAGATCACTGGTTCCATAAGCCGGGGCGAAGCCGGTCGAATGGGCAGAGAGCGAAGCCGCGATTGCCGGGTGAGCGCCCGCCCAGTTGTCCGAAGTGAAGATCATGAGCGTCGGTCTCCGATAGCTTGAGTATGACCGGCTATCGCATGATTTCGACGGCTTTCAAAGGGCTTGAGACGGCGGATGACGCATTCGAACGCGTCTCGCCGGGCTGGCCGGAGCGGGTTCCGGTTGCCGTTGATTCCTTGGGTGCGGCAGCAAAACACCGCAAAGACATCGGCATACGTAATAATATTGCGCCGATCTCTATCGATTGATCATTTCCGGTCGTTTGAGCGAGGTTTTTTGAGTTCGGTATCTTGCGCAACAGCCTGCATTCTGTCATACAACAATCGAAATAGGACAGCCTTGCTGTCCTATTTGTGTCTGTCCTGGCCGGCTGGCATAGGCCGTGGCAGATGCAAGGGGCTGTTGGCGGTATCCGCCAATTTGCGATCCACCGGTTCAAGGTGACCGTTCTGCCCCTTCATGATACAAAACCAAGCTGCGCGCCCGCGCACACCGGGTGAAGCTTGATAGGCGCGCAAGGCCAGACGACAGATGTATCCGGAACATGAAGCGTCGCCGCACCCGGCGGGGGCGAGCGTTGGACCGGGATCAACCGCCACGGCGGCCATGAAGGAGGAATGAAGATGGCAGACCTTACACCATCTCTGACGAACGTTACCGCTTGCGAGTCTCGCGCCGAGACCAAGCCGGCCACCGCGCGTACCTTCGGTTTGCCGCCCAAACAGGGCCTTTATGATCCGCGCAACGAACATGATGCCTGTGGCGTCGGTTTTGTCGCCCATATGAAAGGCCAGAAATCGCACCAGATCGTGCGTGACGGCCTGTTCATGCTCGAGAACCTGACGCACCGCGGTGCGGTCGGCGCCGATCCGCTGATGGGCGACGGGGCCGGGCTTCTGGTGCAGATTCCGGACCGCTTCTTCCGCGAGGAAATGGCATCGCAAGGCGTGACGTTGCCTGCGGCCGGCGACTATGCCGTGGGGTTCATCTTCATGCCGCAGGATGAAGCTGAGTGCGCGCATCTCAAGGGCATCATTGCCGAGATTGTTGCCGCCGAAGGCCAGATACTGCTGGGTTTCCGCGATGTGCCGGTGGACAATTCGTCTCTGTCCAAGGCGCCCGAGATCGCCGCTACCGAACCCCGTCATGTGCAGGTCTTCATCGGCCGTGGCGAAGGTGTCGAAGATCAAAACGCCTTCAAGCGCCAGCTCTTCGTGCTCCGGAAGGTTATTTCGAACCGCGTCCACGACGAGGCCGAAAACGGCGACAAGGACTTCTATTTCGTTTCGCTGTCTACGCAGACCATCGTCTACAAGGGCATGTTCCTGGCCTATCAGGTCGGCGCCTATTACAAGGACCTGAGCGATCCGCGATTTGAATCCGCGGTTGCTCTGGTGCACCAGCGGTTTTCAACCAACACGTTCCCGTCCTGGCGGCTTGCCCACCCCTACCGGATGGTGGCGCACAATGGCGAGATCAACACGCTGCGCGGCAACGTCAATTGGATGGCGGCGCGGCAGGCCTCGGTGTCCTCGCCGCTGTTTGGCGACGACATCTCCAAGCTGTGGCCGATTTCCTATGAAGGCCAGTCGGATACGGCCTGTTTCGACAATGCGCTCGAATTCCTGATCCGCGGCGGCTACTCGATGGCGCATGCGGTGATGATGCTGATCCCGGAAGCCTGGGCCGGCAACGCTCTGATGAGTGCGGAGCGCAAGGCGTTCTACGAATACCACGCGGCCTTGATGGAGCCGTGGGATGGTCCGGCGGCGGTTGCCTTTACCGACGGGCAGCAGATCGGCGCGACGCTCGACCGCAACGGTCTCCGGCCG
>JAHJUC010000691.1 GCA_018829385.1 Alphaproteobacteria bacterium | reverse complement strand
GGCGTTCTCCGGCGGATAGGGCTGGTCGAGCCCGCCTGCCAGCGCAGCGATCGTGCCGCTCTCCATGCTTGCCCGGTGCGCCGCCGCGTCAATGCCGCGGGCAAAACCGGAAACGATGACGTAGCCGGCAGCCCCCAGTTCCCGCGCCATCCGGGCGGCCATCTTGGCGCCCGACACCGAGGCGTTGCGCGCGCCGACAATGCCCACCGCAGCCCGCGTCGCCAACGCCAGGTCGCCGATTGCCGTAATCAGCGGTGGCGCGCCGTCGATGCGCCTCAATGCCGGCGGGTAATCCGGTTCGCCGATGCCGATGAAGACCGCGCCGAACTTTTGGGCGGCCTCCAGTTCGCGTTCCGCGTCTTCGACGCTCGCCACCCGGATCGAGCGCGCCGATCCGCCGCGCCGCGACAGTTCCGGCAATTGCGCGATGGCCGTTTCAGCCGAGCCGAAATGATTGATCAGGTCGCGAAAGGTCGCAGGGCCGACATTGTCGGAGCGGATCAGCCGCAGCCAGTTCAGTCGTTGGCGATCGGAAAGGGGGACACCGCGTCTCCCTTCGTCGCCGGCAGACATCAGCCCTTGTCCCCGATCCGGCTTTCGGTGCCGGAAAGCAGGCGGCGAATGTTCTCGTGGTGCTTGAGGATGGTGATCAGCGACATCACCACGAACAGCGACGCCACCTCGGGCCTGCCGTACATATAAAGTGCGATTGGCACCACCACCGCAGCCGTCAGTGCGGCGAGCGAAGAGTAGCGGAACAGCTTGGCCATGCCGAGCCAGACGGCGGCGAATACCAGCACGATCAAAGGCGCCAGGCCGAGCAGCACGCCGAGATAGGTCGCAACCCCCTTGCCGCCCTTGAATTTCAACCAGACCGGATAAAGATGTCCAAGGAACGAACCGAGACCGGCAATCAGCGCCGCCTCCATGCCGAGAACCTGGCGGGCAACGACAACCGCCACCGTACCCTTCAGCGCATCGGCAAGCAGCGTTGCCGCGGCGAGCTTCTTGTTGCCTGTGCGCAGCACGTTGGTGGCGCCGATATTGCCCGACCCGATCTTGCGCACATCGCCGAGACCGGCCATGCGGGTCAGGATCAGTCCGAACGGGATCGAGCCGCAGAGATAGCCGAACAGCAGCGAGCCGAGCATCAGCGGAGCGGGTAGGGTCCATTGGATCAAGTCAGGCACGGCGCGTTCTTCCTCCGACGAACCCTGCTGGCAGCCTCGCAGGGCCGCTCTCAGGTTCTGTAAACTGTGACACCTGCAACCATGGTTTGCAATACTTTGCCGGTAAACCGGGCGTCCTCGAAGGCCGAGTTCTTCGACCTGGACACAATATCATCCTTGGACAGAACCCACGGATAGTCCGGGTCGACGAGGGCGATGTCGGCGCGCGCGCCCGGTTGCAGCGTTCCCGCGTCAAGGCCGAGGATCTTCGCCGGGCGGGTCGACATGGCGTCCACCAGACGCATCAGCGGAACATCGCCCGAATGGTAGAGCCTGAGTGCTGCCGCGAGCAGGGTTTCAAGCCCGATGGCGCCGTTCTCCGCGTCCGCGAAGGGCAGGCGCTTGGTGTCGACATCCTGCGGATCATGTGCCGAAACGATGATGTCGATGGCGCCGTCCGCCAGCGCGGCAACCATGGCCCGGCGGTCATCTTCGGTCCTGAGCGGCGGAGACCGCCGGAAGAAGGTCCGGTATTCGCCGATATCGGTTTCGTTGAGGGTGAGGTGATTGATCGAGATCCCGGCGGTCACATCCAGCCCGCGCGCCTTGGCGGCGCGGATGATCTCGGCGGATTCGGGCACCGAAATGCTCATCGCGTGGTAGCGCGAGCGGGTCAATGCCGCGAGCCGCAGATCCCGTTCCAGTGGTATGATCTCGGCTTCGCGGGGAATGCCGGGCAATCCCAGCCAGCTTGCGAACAGGCCTTCGTTCATTACGCCCGCGCCGCCCAGCCGCCGGTCCTGCGTCGCCACGGCAATCACCGCGCCGAAATCGCGCGCATAGGTCATGGCGCGGCGCATCACGGCGGGATTGTCGACCGTGTGCCGGCCGTTCGAGAGCAGGACCGCGCCGGCTTCGAGCAGCAGGCCGAATTCGGTCATCTCCTCGCCGTCGAGTCCCTTTGTCAGGGCCGCGGCCGGATGAACCCGGACGATGGCCTCGTCGCGCGCCAGTCGCTGGACGAAATCGACCAGCGCCACATCGTCGATCACCGGATCGGTGTCGGGCATCATGATGATCGAGGTGACGCCGCCCTTGGCTGCCGCCCGGCTGGCAGACGCAATGGTCTCGCGGTGCTCCGCACCCGGTTCGCCGATATGCACGCAGGCGTCGACCAGTCCCGGGATCGCGATCAGGCCGGCACAATCCTCGACCTCTGCATCGGCGGGAACAGCAAATCCGGCTGCATTCGCGCCGCAGGCGGCGATTTTTCCGTCGATGATGACGATGTCGCCGGTCTCGTCCATGTCGGTCGAGGGATCGACAATCCGGACATTCTTCAGGATCCGCGCGGTCATCGGGCAAGCTCCCCATGCAGCATCAGCGTCTCCATCACCGCCATCCGCACCGCGACGCCCATCTCGACCTGCTGCTCGATCACGCTCTGCGGCCCGTCGGCGATGTCGG
>JAHJUC010000690.1 GCA_018829385.1 Alphaproteobacteria bacterium | reverse complement strand
TGGTACCTGCTGTTTACCTCGGGGACGACCGGCCGGCCGAAGGCGGTGATCCAGACCGCCCGGATGGCCTGGGCCAATGCGATCAACATCTCCCAGGCCGCGCGGATGACCGCGGAGGACCGCTCGGTCAATTTCCTGCCGCTGTTTCACACCGCCGGCATCAATCTCTACACCCTGCCGCTGTTCCTGATGGGCGGCTCCTCGACGGTTCTGCCGAAATTCGAACCGGACCAGATTTTCGATCTGCTCAAACAGGGCAAGGTGAGCCAGTTCTTCGGGGTCCCGGCGATCTACCAGGCCTTCAGCCTGTTGCCAGATGTCGGCGAAATCGACTGGCGTTCTGTCCGCTGCGGCTGTGGCGGGGCGCCGTTGCCGGAACCGCTGATCCGGTTTTTCGCCGGGCTCGGCGCCAAGGTGCTCAACGGCATGGGCATGACCGAAACCGGACCGACGGTGTTCCTGATGGATCCGGAAAACGCCGAGAAGAAGATCGGCTCCGTCGGCCGGGCGCAGATGCTGACCGAGATGCGGCTTGACGGCGTTGCGGCCGGAGAACCGGGCGCCGGCGAGATCCAGCTCAGGGGACCCAACATCACGCCGGGATACTACCTGAACGAAAAAGCCACGCGCGACGCCTTTACCGAGGATGGCTGGCTCAGGACCGGCGATGTCGGGCGGCGCGACGAGGATGGCTACATCTTCATCGTCGACCGGATCAAGGACATGTATATTTCCGGCGGCGAGAACGTTTATCCGGCCGAAGTCGAGCGCGTACTCAACGAGCACGCCGACGTGCTCGAAGCCGCGGTGATCAGCATGCCGGACGCCAGATGGGGCGAGGTGGGTGCTGCCTTCATCATTCCAAGGCCCGGCGCCAGCCTCAATCCCGATGAGCTCAGAAGCTGGAGCCGGCAAAGGCTCGCGGCCTACAAGGTGCCGGTCCGGATCACGCTGGTGGAGGATTTCCCCCGCACCGCGGCCGGCAAGGTCCGCAAGCCCGAATTGAGGTCGATGCTGCCATGAAGATTGCACTGTCCGACACGTGGACTCCGTCGCAGCGGGAGTTCGACCTGTTCGCGCGGATTTCCGGCGATGACAACCCGATCCACGTCGATCCGGATTTTTCTGCCCGGACCGCCTTCGGCCGCACGGTCAGCCACGGCATGCTGATCTATACCAAGCTCTGGGGCCTGCTGATCGCGTCGCACCCGGAAGTCAGGCAGACAGGCCAATCGATGATGTTCCCCAATCCCTGCTACACCGGCGAGCCGGTCGCGCTGACGATCAGCGGGCAATGTCCCGGAACGCTTTCGGTGCGCGCCGTCAGGGCGGCAGATGGGGCGGAACTTCTTGTCGGCGAAACGGAGGTCGCGTGATGCAGGTCGGGCAATCAGCAAGCACCAGCCGCAGCTACAGCCGCGCGGATCTGGAATACTTCGCGAGCCTGAGCGGCACGGCTATTCCGGAGAGCATCCCCGAGCCGCTGATCGCAGCACTATTTTCCTATCTCCTGGGTGTGAAGCTGCCGGGCCCGGGCACCAATTACCTCAAGCAGGAGCTCAAGTTCCTGACGCCGGCTTCAGCCGATACCGAGCTGACGGCGAAGGTCGAGATCACGCGGCTGCGGCCTGACAAGCACCTGGTCGACCTCTGGGCCACCTGCACCGACGCCAACGGCGTGCTGGTCTGCGAAGGGCGGTCGCTGGTGAAAGCCAAGGATGTAACCGCATAGGCGTCGTTGCGCTTGAATCCAAAAGTACTCTGGGCCGTCTCTTGCGCGCCGATACGGCCGGGCGCGGCCTAAAGACTGCCGGCGAAGTCCACGAGCCTGGCGGCAAAGGCCGCCGGCTCTTCCAGGTGCGGCGAATGACCGGAGGCCGCAAATGAGTGCATCTCGCCGCGCGGGGCGGTTTCGGCCAGCCATCTGGCGGTCGATGCCGGATAGACACGGCTGAGCGCACCGCAGGTGGCAAGCAGCGGGCAGGGCAGGGTCTTGATCACCTGCCGCTTGTCCATGCCGGCCAGGGCCTTCCACATCGTGATCATCCTCGCCGGATCGTTTGAGAGGATCTGCGCGAGCGCGTCGGCACGGCTGTAGCCCGGTGCGCCATCGCGATGGCCGAACATCGTCGTTGCAATCGCCTCGGCCATGCCCGGCCAGTCCGCGATCATGCGTCCCGTCGTGGTCTCGACATCTTCAGCGCTCTGGCCGATCAGCCCATGCGGCCAGTCCGGCCCGCAGGCGAGCTTGGGGCTCATGTCCACGCTCATCAGCCCGGCGATCCGGTCCGCGCCGAAGTCCTCGACATACTGCCAGGCGACTGCCGCGCCCATCGACCAGCCGACCAGGAGCACATCGTTGAGATCGCGCTCTTCAAGCAAGGCGGACAGCGACTGCGCCGCTGCGGCGAGCGAAGGCTCGTCCGACGCCCGTTCGCCGTGGCCCGGCAGATCCGGCGCATGGCAATCGAGCTCCGCAGGCAGTCCGGCAATCAGGTCGTTGAAGATCGCGCCACGCATGGTCCAGCCGTGCAACAGCACCACGGGCCGCGGCCGGAGTTTCTCCGCCACCAGGCTCAATCCTCCGACCTTAGCCGCCCGACGATGCCGGTGGGGAAGAAATAGACGCTGAGGAT
>JAHJUC010000689.1 GCA_018829385.1 Alphaproteobacteria bacterium | reverse complement strand
GCGACGCCGAACAAAAGGGCGGGGATCGCGCCACTGGCAAACAATGCCCAGTCCCAGGACGTCCGCCAGCGCACGTCGTCGCGCTTGGAGCGGTACTTGAAGGCCACCGGCCTTACGATGAATGCCGCAAGGATCACGAACATCGCCAGATAGAAGCCGGAAAACGAGACCGCGTAGAGCGGCGGCCAGGCGGCGAAGATCGCACCGCCGCCGAGAATGAACCAGACCTGATTGCCTTCCCAGACGGGCCCCACCGTGTTGATGGCCACGCGACGCTCGACATCAGTCCTGGCGACGAAGGGCAACAGGGCGCCCACACCCATGTCGAACCCGTCGGTGAGGGCGAAGCCGATCAGCAGGACGCCCAGGAGCCCCCACCAGATCACGCGCAAGATGTCATAGTCGATAAGAGTGTGCAGGATCATGGTTCTTACTCCGCCGGCATGGCGATGGCGTCGGCATTGCGCCGGCCGGCCAGCCGTTCTGTGTGTCTGATAACCCAGGCGTCGGTTTCCTCGACGTCCTGGAAGGGTCCCTTGCGGATGTATTTGAGCATCAGCCCCATCTCGATGACGAACAGGACGGTGTAGAAGATGACAAATCCGGCCAGCGTCAGCGCCACCTCGGTCATCGACAGCGCCGAGACCGACATGGCCGTCGGCAGCACGCCGTCCACGGTCCAGGGCTGGCGGCCGAATTCGGCGACGAACCAGCCCAGTTCCGCGGCAATCCAGGGCGCAGGGATCATCCACACCGCCAGATGCAGGGCCGGGCGGGGGAAGTTCATGCCCTTGAACGAGGCCCTATAGAAGAAGTAGAGCATCGTCGCGATGAAGCCGAAGCCGAGCGCTACCATGATCCGGAAGGCCCAGAACAGCGGCCAGACTGTCGGAATGGTGTCATTGGCGGCCTGGACAATCTGCTCGGGCGTCGCCTGGCGCGGATCGTCGACATATTTCTTGAGCAGGAAGGCAAATCCGAGATCGGCGGAATGGGCCTCGAACCGAGCCGTTTCCGCCGGATCGGCATTGTCGCGCGCTTCGCGGATATGCATCAGCGCGTCATAGGCGATCAAGCCGGATTTGATGCGGGTTTCAGCCTGGCTTTCGAGTTCCTCGATGCCCGGGATCGAAGTGGTCAGCGAGCGCGTGCCGATCAGTCCCATCACATAGGGAATGTGAATGGCGTAGTGGGTGGTCCGCGCCTCCTGATCCGGAAATCCGAAGGCAGTGAAGGAGGCCGGCGCCGGTTCGGTTTCCCACATGCCCTCTATGGCCGCGAGCTTCATTTTCTGGCTGTGCGTGGCGCTGTAGCCCGATTCATCGCCCAGCAGCACCACGGAGAACGCCGATGCGAGACCGAAGGCGGCCGCAACCGTGATCGAGCGCCGGGCCAGTTCGATATGGCGTCCGCGCAGCAGGTACCAGGCCGAGACGCCGAGCACGAAGACCGAGGCCGTGACATAGCCCGCCGATACGGTGTGGACGAACTTGGCTTGAGCCACCTCGTTGAACAGCACCTCGTAGAAATCGGTCATTTCCATGCGCATGGTCATCGGGTTGAACTGGGCGCCGACCGGGTTCTGCATCCAGCCATTGGCGATGAGGATCCACAGGGCCGAGAAGTTGGAGCCGATGGCCACCAGCCAGGCGACGATCAAATGGGCAACCTTGCTCAGCTTGTCCCAGCCGAAGAAGAACAAGCCGACAAAGGTCGCCTCGAGGAAGAAGGCCATCAGCCCCTCGATCGCCAGCGGCGCGCCGAATATGTCGCCGACATAATGGCTGTAATAGCTCCAGTTCATGCCGAACTGGAATTCCATGGTGATGCCGGTGGCGACGCCGAGCACGAAATTGATTCCGAACAGCGTGCCCCAGAACTTGGTCATCTGCCGCCAGATCGGCCGGTTGGTCATCACATAAACCGTCTCCATGATGGCGACGAGGATGGAAAGGCCAAGCGTCAATGGCACGAAGAGGAAGTGGTACATCGCCGTCATGGCGAACTGCAGCCGTGACAGCTCGACGATCCCGAATTCCATTTGCTTTGCTCCTTGGAACGGGGGACGCAACAGACGTCCCGGAAGTACATCTATGGAATCTTGAATATGTCCGGTTGGACGGAGTGACATTGATTTGAATCAATAAAGCTGCACCAAAGATGCATCTTTTTGTCCCAACCACCGGCGCATCAGGGAAAGCCTCTCGCCGCGGCAGGGGAAGGTTCGAGGATCATGACGCGGCCGTTCCAGCTGGTCTCGACGTCACGATGCGATGCGGTCAGGATCGAAGCGTCTGGCAGATATTTCCGGATTCCGTTCAGTACGGCCAGAGCGGTCGCCTCATCCAGCCCTTCGGTCGGTTCGTCGAGCAGGAGCAATTGCGGTCTGCGCAAGAGGCTCCGCGCCAGTACCAGCCGCCGCGCCTCGCCGCCTGACAGTCCTGATCCCATCGGCCCCAAACGGAAGTCCAGCCCGCCCTTGGCGCGCATCACGCCGGCCAGGGCTACGGCGTCGAGCACCTGCCACAGGTCGGCATCGGTCACTTCGGGTGCTGCGAGCTGCAGGGCCTCCCTGATCGTGCCGGCCATCAGGGCGCTGCGTTGCGGGACCAGAGTGAGAGTGGAGCGCAATTCGGTCTCGTCCCATCGGTCAAGCGGCACGGAGCCCAGGACAATGCGCCCGCTATCGGGGCGCAAAAGGCCGGCGGCGAGCAGCAGCATCGTGCTCTTTCCGGAGCCGCTTGCGCCGGTTATGGCGAGGCTTTCCCCGGGCGCCAGGCTGAGGGATACCCGATCGAGAACCGGCCTTGCCGCACCGTCCCGCCGGAACGACAGGTCTTCGATCAGCAAGTCCGCAGTTTTGCCCAAAAGGTTTCCGTCGTGCTCGATGCGGTCCGATGCCAGGCTCGCATCGACCCTCCGGGCGGCGACCGACATGCGGCCCAGATCCGCCATCGCCCGGCGAAGCGGGCCGATGGTTTCCACCAGCGCCAGCGAAGCGAAAAAGCCGATGGCGGCCAATGCCGGGGTGATGGCGCCTGCTTGAGCCAGCGTCATGCCCAGTGCCAGCGCACCAGCGGCCACGACCGTTCCGGTGAGCGAGAGGGCGAAACCGGCACGCCGCTCTATGCGGTCGAGCCTGCCCCTGTCCATCTGCCTTCGGGCATCGGTCGCCAGAACGGCTTCCCCATGCCGTGCCAGCTGCCCATAGACCGCGAGATCGCTTCGTGCCCGGATCAGGTCGATCAAACCGGATCGAAAAGCCTGGGAACCGGCTTCTTCGTTGCGGGACGCGTCGGCAGCGATACGGGCCGCGAGATAGAGCGTCACCGTGGAAGCGACCAGGAAACCGGAGGCGATCCAGAGGGCGACGCCGAGATCGACCAGCCACCACAGCATTGCGAATGTAAGCAATTGGGCGGCAATGCCGGCCGTGATCGGCAGGATCAGCCGCAACGGCACCCCGTCAAGTGCATCGACATCCGCCATCAGCCGGTTCAGTGCCTGGGGTCCGCGCAACCGCACCAGCACATCATGCGGAGCGGAGATGGTGGCGGCCAGCAGCCGCACCCGGATCGACGTGAGGGCCCTGAGCGTCGCATCGTGGGTCATCAGTCTTTCGCCATAGCGCGCGGCGGTGCGCCCGAGCGCCAGAAAACGCACCATGGCCGAAGGCCTGAAAACGTCGAAGACCGCGCCCATGCCGGCAAGTCCTGCGGCCGCTGCGGCGATGATGAACCAGCCGGACAATCCGAGAAGGGCGATGCCGGCGACGAGCACGGCGAGGCTCAGCGCCGCGCCGCGCATCAACGCGGTCTTCTGATCCCCGAGGATCATGCGGAAGGTGCGCCACAAGGCTCGCCCTCCGCTGTTGTTGCCATCCCGGGTCATGTGCAGCATCCGATCTGGATCGTCCGGTCCATCCGCGCGGCAAGTGCGGGATCGTGGGTGGCGACAACGAGGCTGCAGCCCCGCGCGGCGAGCGCTTCCAGGCCCGCCATCACCAAGCCGGCGGTTTCGGCATCGAGATCGGCCGTCGGCTCGTCGGCCAGCAGGATGTCGGGCCGGGCGAAGATCGCCCGCGCCAGCGTGATCCGGCGGGCTTCGCCGCCCGAGAGCCCGCCGCCGGTCTCGCCAAGCAGCGCCTCTGTTCCTCCCGGCAATGCCTCGATGACGGAGCCGACGGCTGCGGCGCGCAAGGATCCGTCGAGGTCTCCGGGCTGTCCGAAGCTGATGTTGTCGGCCAGGCTGGCGTTGAGGAAATGCGGGGCTTGCGGCATCCAGCCCAGGCGGGCGCGCCAGGCATCGGCGGTGTTGGCGGTGAGAGCGTCTCCGGCAATGGTGATGCGCCCCTCATCCGGTGCAGCCAGTCCGGCGAGCAGCCGCAGCAGCGTTGTCTTGCCCGCGCCCGACGGCCCCATCAGGGCAACGCTCTCGCCTGGATGGATGGAAATGTCGGGATAGCGGATCAGCTTGTCTCCCATCTGCACGGCCACGCCCTGCAGGCTGATTTCGGGAGATCCGGGGAGTTTTCCGGCTCTCGCGCCCCGACCGAGCAATGCCGCAGGTGTCTGCGTCCGCCATGTGGCAAGTTCACCAGCGACGGCCAGTGCCGCCGCCTTGTCATGCCAGGCGGCGGACAGGTCGCGCAGCGGTTGATAGAAATCGGGCGCCAGCAGCAGGAGGAATATCCCGGCGGCCGGACTGAGCGGGGC
>JAHJUC010000688.1 GCA_018829385.1 Alphaproteobacteria bacterium | reverse complement strand
TGCGCCCCGCCGCCGCCCAGCAGATCGCCGGCGCCGTTGGAATGCATGAGCGGAACGTAGCAGGCCCGGACCTTCAACTCGCCAGTATCGGGCGCGGTTTCCGGCAGCGCCAGCGAGAAGCCGACCAGCTCCGCCTGCATCGCGTCGAGCGAGGTGGTTTCGGTGTCGAAGGCGACCAGGCCACGCTCGCGCGCCATCGCGCACCAGGCCTTGAGCTCTCCGATATCGCGCAGCGTCTCGTAAGCTGTGGTGTCGATCTTCGCAGAGCCCGCCGCTTCCGCGCGCCGCTTGGCCAGACCCTGCGGCGTGTCGTCGCTGTTTGCCGATCCCTTCGGGGAGGGGGACGAGGCGCCGGCCGCCTGGCCCGGATCAAGATCGGGGCCGCGCATGTCGGCTGCGGCATCGACGGCCACCTCCGCCGCTTCGACCGCGCCGGCGTCGGTGTCGGTCGCTTCCGCCACCCGCCGGGTCAGCGAGGTGAACTCCATGCCCTTGAGGAAAGCCACGAGCTTCGGTCCATCCAGCGGGTTGAGCACCAGGTCGTCGAGCTTGTCCGGGACCTCGACGTCATCCTTGAGCCGAACCAGTTCGCGGCTGATCCGCGCCTTGTCGGCGAATTCGATGATGTTCTCGCGCCGCTTGGTCTGCTTGATTTCGCCGGCACGTTCGAGCAGCGCGTCGAGATCGCCGAATTCCTCGATCAGCTGGGCTGCGGTTTTCGGCCCGATCCCGGGGATGCCCGGCACGTTGTCGACCGAATCACCGGTCAGTGCCTGCAAATCGATCATCTTTTCGGGCGGCACGCCCCATTTCTCGATGACCTCCGGCACGCCGATCTGCCGGTCCTTCATCGAGTCATACATCGACACCTGCGGACCGACGAGCTGCATCAGGTCCTTGTCCGACGAGATCACCGTGACATCGGCGCCTGCTTCCCGTGCCAGCCGCGCATAGGTGGCGATCAAGTCGTCGGCCTCGAACCCCTCCATTTCGATGCAGGGCAGGTCGAACGCCCGCGTCGCCTCGCGGATGACGGCGAACTGCGGCACCAGGTCTTCCGGCGGCGCCGAGCGGTTGGCCTTGTATTCGGGATAGAGTTCGTTGCGGAAGGTTTTCGAGGAATAGTCGAAAATCACCGCGAAATGCGTCGGCGTCACCCCGACCGATGTGTCGCGCGCCTCCGACAGCAGCTTCCACAGCATGTTGCAGAACCCCGACACGGCGCCGACCGGCAGGCCGTCGGATTTGCGCGTCAGCGGCGGCAGAGCGTGATAGGCCCGGAAAATGTAGCCGGAGCCGTCGACGAGGAAGAGATGATCACCTTTTTTCATGGCGAAAGGATTAGCGCGGGGTTGGCGCAAGGTCCATGCAGTTTGCCACGCTGTGCCGCTAAATTTCGATCGGCGGCCTATCCGGCCCTGGAAACTGCCCTGTGGAACCGTCATAATAGGACAGCTTGCAGGCGAGCCGTTCCCTCCGGCGATCTGCGTTTGGGTTCTTCCCGCACTGGTGCGGGCGTCGCCGGATTGGGCGCGATCACAGATTCGTTACAAAACTGTAATGTTCGTGTCCTTGAAATGCCACATTCCCCGGACCAAATGTCAATCACCGGCGAACGAATAAGCCGATGTCTGGAAATCACGGCTCGTCCCCCGCCGCCTCCAGACCATGGACAAGGGCCGCCCCGCCCCCCTTATAGGCCCTTGTCCTGACAATACGCCGCCATGGCCTTCCCCTCCGGCCATGGCGGCTTTTCTTTTGCCATGTCCCGGCGTTAGTCTGGCTGCTTCTGATTCCCTCCGGAGCATTTCATGACCGATCTGACCGCCGCCCTTTCCGCTGCCGACGCCAACCTCGATGACAGTCTCGAACGACTGTTCGGGCTTCTGCGCATCCAGTCGATTTCCACCGATCCGGCCTATGCGCCGGAATGCCGCCGTGCCGGCCAGTGGCTGGTCGACGAACTCAATTCGCTCGGCTTCGACGCCAGCCTGCGCGACACCACCGGACATCCCATGGTGGTCGCCCACCATGCCGGCGCCACCCCGGACGCGCCGCATTATCTCTTCTACGGTCATTACGACGTGCAACCGGTCGATCCGCTCGATCTGTGGACCGATCCGCCGTTCGAGCCGGCGATCAAGGAGATCGCCCCGGGCCGCAAGGCCATCACCGGACGCGGTTCCTCCGACGACAAGGGACAGCTGATGACCTTTGTCGAGGCCTGCCGTGCCTGGAAGGCGGTATCCGGCACCCTGCCGTGCCGCATCACCATCCTGTTCGAGGGCGAGGAGGAATCCGGCTCTCCTTCCCTCAAGCCGTTCCTCGAAGCCAATGCCGAAGAGCTCAAAGCCGAGTGCGCCCTGGTCTGCGACACCGGCATGTGGGATCCCGAGACGCCGGCGATTGCCGTGGCACTGCGCGGTCTCGTGGGCGAGGAGGTGACCATCCATGCCGCCGATCGCGACCTGCATTCCGGACTTTTTGGCGGTGCGGCCGCCAACCCTCTGCATATCCTCTCGAAGATCCTCGCCGATCTGCACGACGAGACCGGCCGGGTCACGCTCGAAGGCTTCTATGACGGCGTTGAGGAGACCCCGGCGCAGGTGCTCGCCAGCTGGGAAAGCCTTGGCCGCACGTCGGAAAGTTTCCTGGGCGAAATCGGTCTGTCGGTTCCCTCCGGCGAACAGGGCCGCTCCGTGCTGGAACTGACCTGGGCGCGCCCGACCGCCGAAGTCAACGGCATGTGGGGCGGATACACCGGCGAGGGCTTCAAGACCGTGATCGCCGCCAAGGCCTCCGCCAAGGTCTCCTTCCGGCTTGTCGGCAAGCAGGACCCCGATCAGGTGCGCGCCGCATTCCGCGCCCATGTCGAGGCCCGCCTGCCTGCCGATTGCACCGCAAGCTACGCCCCGCATGGCGGCTCGCCCGCCATCCAGCTGCCGTTTGATTCCCCGGTGGTCACCAAGGCGCGCACCGCACTGACCGATGAATGGCCGAAACCTGCCGTGATGATCGGCATGGGCGGCTCCATCCCCATCGTCGGCGATTTCCAGAATATCCTCGGCCTGCAGTCGATGCTGTGCGGTTACGGGCTGACCGATGACCGCATTCATTCACCCAACGAGAAATATGACCTGACCTCCTTCGCCAAGGGAATCCGCTCCTGGGTCCGCATTCTCGATGCCCTGTCGGTGCGCTGATCCGCGTTTGACGCTGGCCACTGAACTTCTCAAAGGGGTGGTTTCCTTAACCACCCCTTAAATCGTCGCATTTAGGGTGTTTTCACATCGCCGGGCAGTTTCGGAATGGGGCAATTCAGGTCCCGGTTGCGAAATTGCTGTGAAACCAAACCCCGGATCATTGCCGCATCTCCCCTGTTTGCGCGGCCTGCCGGGACAAGACAGCATCCGGACCCTTCATGGCGCGCAAGAAGACCACCCGAAGCCGCATCGAACCCTCGTTTGAGGGCTCGCGTTCGCACGGGAGTCCGCGCACCATCGCCGATGAGCGCGTTGCCGGCAAAACCACGGCGAAATCGACCACGGCCAAACGCCGCAAGCCGTCGCAGTCGAAGGCCCGCAAGCCGAAGGGGCGGACGTCGCGCGGCCGCATTTCAGGCACCCTGCGGTCGATGGCCTATTGGTGCTGCGTGCTCGGCATCTGGGGCGGCATTGCCATTGCCGGCGTGGTCGCCTTCTACGGCGCCCGCATGCCGAGTGCTGCCACATGGTCGATCCCCGACCGTCCCCCGAATGTCAAGATCGTCTCCGTCAACGGCGAGACCATGGCCAATCGCGGCGCCACCGGCGGCGAAGCCTTGTTGCTGGGCGATATGTCGCCCTACATCCCCGAAGCCGTGATCGCCATCGAGGACCGCCGCTTTTATTCGCATTTCGGCGTCGATCCGATCGGGCTGGCGCGGGCCATGGTTGCCAATGTCATGGCCGGCCGCATGGTCCAGGGCGGCTCCACGCTGACCCAGCAGCTGGCCAAGAACCTGTTCCTGTCGCCGGAGCGCACGCTTGAACGCAAGGTGCAGGAGGTGCTGCTGTCGTTGTGGCTCGAGCATCGCTTCACCAAGGACCAGATCCTCGAGATGTATCTCAACCGGGTGTTCTTCGGATCCGGCGCCTACGGCGTCGAGGCGGCGTCGCGTCGTTACTTCCGCAAGCCCGCCCGCGATGTGTCATTGGCCGAGGCGGCGCTTCTGGCCGGTCTGCTCAAGGCTCCGTCGCGGCTCTCGCCGGCCCGCGATCCCAAGGCCGCCGAAGCCCGCGCGCAGGTGGTGCTGGCCGCCATGCGCGAGCAGGGAGTGGTCTCCGACACCGAGATCGCCACGGCGCTGACCAGCCCGCAGGTGCGCGCCAAGAGCTACTGGACCGGTTCGGAGAACTATGTCGCCGATCTGGTGATGGAGCGCCTGCCGGACCTGGTCGGCAAGATTACCGAGGATCTCGTGGTCGACACAACGATCGATTTCCAGCTTCAGCGCGAGGCCGAGAAGGTCCTGCGAGCGACGCTGGAGCAAAACGGCGCCAAGCTCAGGGTCAGCCAGGGCGCGCTTGTCTCTATCGATGGTACCGGCGCTGTCCGGGCCCTGATCGGTGGCCGGGAATACGCCACCAGCCAGTTTGACCGCGCGACCGATGCGCTTCGTCAGCCCGGATCCGCCTTCAAGCCGATCGTCTATGCCGCGGCCCTTGAACAGGGCCGCACGCCCCTGTCGGTGCGCAATGATGCGCCGGTGAAGATCGGCAAATGGACGCCGGAAAACTACGATGGCAAGTACCGCGGCCAGGTCACGCTTTCCGACGCTCTGACCCACTCGCTCAACACGGTCGCCGCCCAACTGGTCATGGAAGTCGGCCCGAAGACGGTGGTCCAGACAGCCCGGCGGCTCGGCATCGAGGCGCCGCTCAAGGCCAATGCCTCCATTGCGCTCGGCACCTCCGAGGTCACGCTTCTGGAACTGACCGGCGCCTATGCCCCGTTCATGAACGGTGGCTACAAGGCCACGCCGCATGTCATCCGCCGCGTCTCCACCCATGACGGCAAGGTGCTTTACGAAAACACCTATGACAATCCGCCCCGCGTCATCGATCCGGCTGTCGCCGCGATGATGAACCAGATGCTGGTGCGGGTGGTCGAGGAGGGAACCGGCCGCAACGCCCGCCTTGACGGCTGGCCGGCGGCCGGCAAGACCGGGACCACCCAGTCCTACCGCGACGCGCTGTTTGTCGGCTATACCGCCAATCTCGCCACCGGGGTCTGGTTCGGCAATGACGACGGCAAGCCGATGAAGAACGTCACCGGCGGCGGTCTTCCGGCCGAAACCTGGAAACAGTTTATGCAGGCAGCCCATTCCGGGGTACCGCCCGCTGCATTGCCTGTCGGAGGGGCGATGCCGCCCGTTGCAATCGGTGCGCCTGGGTCGGAAGGCGCCGATCCGGTAGCAGGTCTGGTGCGTGATCTCGCGCCGGTTCCCGTCTCGCGCGACGCTACCGGCGCCACCGACGGCAATTTCCTGACGCCGCCTGCCGACATAGGCTCGGCGCCGTCGCAGCCGGCCGGCAACAAGCGAACCACCCTGCTTGACATCCTGATGGGCAATTGACGGCCAATCAGGTCACATATGCCCGAAAAAACAGGCAATAGCGTGCAAACAGCGTTTCCCATGACGCTTGCAGTCTGCAAGTGACATTCTTATATACGGCTCAACGCTTCCGGCGAGCGCCGCACTCGCGGTCTTGGCTCTGGCGGCGGAAACGGATGAGCAGATCATCCTGTTTTCAAATAGTGTCCCGTTAGGGGCTGTCGAATGGAACGCCTGACCGGGTCCCGGCAGCTCGCTTCAAGGAGAATTCAATATGGCTAAAGTAATCGGTATCGACCTCGGAACCACCAATTCCT
Organism: Alphaproteobacteria bacterium; assembly: GCA_018829385.1. Taxonomy (GTDB): domain Bacteria; phylum Pseudomonadota; class Alphaproteobacteria; order Rhizobiales; family Rhizobiaceae; genus Hoeflea. The sequence continues at coordinate 2,649 of JAHJUC010000688.1, read as the reverse complement.
GCGTCGCAGTCATGGACGGCAAGGATGCCCGCGTGATCGAAAACGCGGAAGGCGCCCGCACCACTCCGTCGATGGTGGCATTCAGCGACGACGGCGAACGTCTGGTCGGCCAGCCGGCCAAGCGGCAGGCGGTCACCAACCCGGAAAACACGCTTTTTGCGGTCAAGCGCCTGATCGGCCGCCGCTTCGAGGACAAGGCCGTTGCCAAGGACCAGGAACTGGTTCCCTTCAAGATCGTCCGCGGCGACAATGGCGATGCCTGGGTGCAGGCAAATGGCGAAAGCTACTCGTCTTCCCAGATCTCGGCCATGGTGCTGCAGAAGATGAAGGAAACCGCCGAATCCTACCTCGGCGAAAAGGTCGAGAAGGCCGTCATCACGGTTCCCGCCTACTTCAACGACGCCCAGCGTCAGGCAACCAAGGATGCCGGCAAGATTGCAGGCCTTGAAGTGCTTCGCATCATCAACGAGCCCACCGCTGCGGCGCTCGCTTACGGACTCGACAAGACCGAAGGCAAGACCATCGCGGTCTACGACCTTGGCGGCGGCACCTTCGACGTCTCGATCCTCGAGATCGGTGATGGCGTCTTCGAAGTGAAGTCGACCAATGGCGACACCTTCCTGGGCGGTGAAGATTTCGACATGCGCCTGGTCAGCTACCTGGCCGACGAGTTCAAGAAGGATCAGGGCATTGACCTGAAGAAGGACAAGCTCGCCCTGCAGCGCCTCAAGGAAGCCGCCGAAAAGGCCAAGATCGAGCTTTCGTCCGCATCGCAGACCGAAATCAACCTGCCCTTCATCACCGCCGATGCCTCGGGTCCGAAGCACCTGACCATGAAGCTCAGCCGCTCCAAGTTCGAAAGCCTGGTCGATGATTTCGTCCAGCGCACCATTGCCCCGTGCAAGGCCGCGCTCAAGGATGCAGGCCTTCAGGCTGCCGACATCGACGAAGTGGTTCTGGTCGGCGGCATGACCCGCATGCCCAAGATCCAGGAAGTGGTCAAGCAGTTCTTCGGCAAGGACCCGCACAAGGGTGTTAACCCCGATGAAGTGGTTGCCATGGGCGCCGCCATCCAGGCCGGCGTGCTGCAGGGCGACGTCAAGGATGTTCTGCTACTCGACGTGACCCCGCTGTCGCTCGGCATCGAGACGCTGGGTGGCGTGTTCACCCGCCTGATCGACCGCAACACCACGATCCCGACCAAGAAGAGCCAGGTCTTCTCCACCGCCGAAGACAATCAGAACGCGGTGACGATCCGGGTCTTCCAGGGCGAGCGCGAAATGGCCGCCGACAACAAGATCCTCGGCCAGTTCGACCTCGTCGGCATTCCGCCCGCACCGCGTGGCGTGCCGCAGATCGAGGTGACGTTCGATATCGACGCCAACGGCATCGTCAACGTCTCGGCCAAGGACAAGGGCACCGGCAAGGAACACCAGATCCGCATCCAGGCATCTGGCGGCCTGTCCGACGCCGACATCGACGCCATGATCAAGGAAGCCGAGGCAAATGCCGAGGCCGACAAGAAGCGCCGTGCCGTCGTCGAGGCCAAGAACCAGGGCGAAAGCCTGATCCACTCTTCGGAACAGTCGCTCAAGGACTATGGCGACAAGGTCTCCGAAGAAGATCGCACCGCCATCGCCGACGCGATTGCAGCCCTGAAGGCCGCGGTGGAAGCCGAGGAGCCGAGCGCCGACGACATCCAGGCCAAGAGCCAGACCCTCATGGAAGTGTCCATGAAGCTTGGCCAGGCCATGTACGAGCAGAGCCAGGCTGAAGAAGGCGCTGGCGAGGCCGACAGCGATGAGAAAATCGTCGATGCCGACTTCGAGGAAGTCAGCGACGACGACAGCGACGAGAAGAAGTCCGCTTAAGTCTCTTCATCAATATCCGCCCGGCTGCCATCAGCCGGGCGGACTGCAAATGATGGAGGCATGAGTGGCATACGTTCCTGATCCAGAAGATGACCACCCGTACGAGATCCGCGGCCTGTTGGCCAACGCGCATGGGACGGGCGGCCCGACGGCCGGTGAATCCGCGAAATTGATCGCCAGGACAGGACGATTTGGTCACTGCGTCGATGAGATGAGAATTGAAGGCTTGTTGAATGGCCAAGGCTGATTTTTACGAAACGCTTGGTGTGGCGCGTGGCGCGGACGAGAAAGAGCTGAAAAGCGCTTACCGCAAGCTCGCCATGAAATACCATCCGGACAAGAATCCCGGCAACGCTGATGCCGAGCACAAGTTCAAGGAAGTCAGCGAGGCTTACGAGACCCTGAAGGATCCGCAGAAGCGCGCGGCCTATGACCGGTTCGGCCATGCTGCCTTCGAGCAGGGCGGTCCCGGTGGAATGGGCGGCGGCTTTGGCGGCGGTGGTTTCTCCGATATCTTTGAGGATATCTTCGGCGAGATGATGGGTGGCCGCGGCGGTCGCCGGTCATCGGGTGGCCGCGAGCGCGGCGCCGATCTTCGCTACAACATGGAAATCTCGCTCGAGGAAGCCTACACCGGCAAGACCGCGCAGATCAGGGTTCCCACCTCGATCACCTGTGACGCCTGTTCTGGTTCCGGCGCCAAGCCCGGCACCCAGCCGACCACCTGTTCCACCTGCGGCGGTGCCGGCAGGGTGCGTGCGGCGCAAGGCTTCTTCTC
>JAHJUC010000687.1 GCA_018829385.1 Alphaproteobacteria bacterium | reverse complement strand
TGACGGCGCAGGTGATGAAGACCTCGCGGTTCATGGTCAATGGCATTCAGCAATCCTCCTCTTGATCATCCCGCAATGATGACCGGGTTGCGGTCACATGCCTTTCGATTTACGAAGGAAACATGACACAAAACAAAGCTCTGTCGGGGATTTCGGACACCGGCCGTCCCATCACGGTCAATCTCCTGGTGCTACCGGGGTGCTCTCTCTTAACGCTTGCCAGTGCGGTGGAGCCGCTGCGGGCGGCCAACCGGCAATCCGGACGCATGGCGTTCGACTGGCGGTTCGTGTCGGTGAACGGCGATGCGCCAGTCACGTCGTCGGGCATCGCCTGGCCGGTTTCCGGCCGGCACGATCCGGCCGCGCGCTGCGACGTGCTGGGTATCGTGGCGGGGTTCGGCGCGGCGCAGATGACCGACCGGCGGCTCATCGGCCACATCTACCGCGCGGCACGCAATGCGATGATCGTCATGGGGATCGAATCCGGCCCCTGGCTCTTGGCGCGCGCCGGGTTGCTGGACGAGCATCGCGCGGCCACGCACTGGGAGGATTTCGAAGATTTCGCGGCCGCGTTTCCGAATGTTGATCTCAGGCCCGACCGCTATGTGACGGATGGCCGGTTCATCACCACATCGGGCGCCTCGCCGACCTTCGACATGATGGTCGACCTGGTGCGGCAGGTGCTCGGGCATCCGGCGGCGCTGGATGTGGCAAGCAGCTTCGTGCACGACGATCTGCGGGCGGCGGGCGACCCGCAAGTCAACGTCACCCTGGGCGACGCCAATCACGACCCGCGGCTGGTGCGCTCGATCAGGCTCATGGAAACCCATATCGACACACCGGTCAGCATCGCGGCGATTGCCCGGCGGGTGTCGATGTCGGCGCGCGGCCTGGAGCAGCTTTTCTCCCGGCAGCTGGGGCAGACGCCGGGCGCCTATTTCCTGTCGCTCAGGCTGGCCGCGGCGCGCCGGCTGGTCAACGACACGCGGCTGAGCATGACCGATATAGCGTCACGCACGGGATTTTCCTCGGAATCGTCGTTCTCACGCGCCTTCAGCCGCCAGTTCGGCCTGTCGCCCCGCGCCAGCCGGAAGCAGCCGTCGACGGCCCAGAAAATGGCCGGCGTCAGCCGCCCTTGACCGGGACCTTCGCCTCGAGCCAGCGAAACGCCAGCACCAGGATCCCGGTCAGGATCATGTAGATCAGGGCCAGCAGCAACAGCGGCTCATAGGTCAGATAGGTGTCCTGACGGACCCTCGAGATGATGGCGTAAACATCGACCACCGTGATGGTGGCAACCAGCGGCGTGGCCTTGAGCTGCAGCACGGTTTCCCCGGCGAGCGTTGGCAGCGCCCGGTGGATGGCGCGCGGCAGCCAGATCCGCCGGAACACGGTCAGGGGCGACATGCCATAGGCGCGGCCCGCCTCGAGCTCTCCCCTGGGCACGCCGGCAAAGGCGCCGCGCATCACCTCGCCCTCGTATCCGGCGAAAGACAGCGTCAGCGCCAGCACACCGTAGGGCCAGGCCGAGCGAAGATAGGGCCAGGCCCAGGACTGGCGGATCTCCGGCCAATAGGCAAACAGCGAACCGAGACCGTAGTAAAGCAGCCAAAGCTGCAGCAGCAGCGGAGTGCCGCGGATGACGGTGCAGAACATGCGCGCCGGCGCCGACAGCCAGAGCGGTCCAGCCGCCTGGGCCAGGCCAAGCGGCACGGCCAGCAGAAAGCCGAGAATGCTGGTGAGAAACAAAAGCCAGAGCGTGGTGCCGACGCCTTCGACCAGCCGGCCGGAATAGCGCGGCAACCAGTCCCAGCGCATGTTGAGAGCGGCAAAGACGATGATGCCGATGCCGATGGCCAGAAGCACCAGCCGGTGCGGCTCGCGCCAGCTTCGGATTTCGGGGCCCATCAGCGCACCGCCGGCATGCCGCGGCGGGCATAGCGTTCAATGCGGCGGATGCCGACATTGGAGATCAGCGTCACCATCAGGTAGAGAAGGCCTGCCGCGCAGAAGAACAGGAAATAGGACTTGGTGGTGCCGCCTGCCTGACGGGTGACAAGCGTGAGTTCGGCCACGCCGACCACGGCCAAGAGCGCCGTGTCCTTGGTGGCGATCAGCCAGAGATTGGCGAGGCCGGGAACGGCATGGGGCAGCATGCCGGGAAGCGTGATCCGCCGCAGGACCTGCAGCGACGACATGCCATAGGCGCGCGCGGCCTCGATCTGGCCATGCGGCACCGCCTTGAAGGCGCCGCGCAGCACCTCGGTCTGGTAGGCGCCCTGGACCACGCCGATGACGAAGATGCCGGCGGCCAGACCGCTGATATCGACACGCTCGGCGCCGATCAGCAGCATCAGCTGGTTGAGCGCATCGGTTCCGGCGTAATAGAGCAGCAGGATCAGAACCAGTTCGGGGACGGCGCGGACCAGCGTGGTGTAGACGTCGAGCAGATCGCGAAGGATGGGGCCGCCGTAGAGCTTGCCGGTGGCGCCGCCGACGCCGATCAGGAAACCCAGGATGTAGCCGCCGACAGCGACCTGGAGCGAGATGGCGAGGCCGCCGAGC
>JAHJUC010000100.1 GCA_018829385.1 Alphaproteobacteria bacterium | reverse complement strand
TCGTCTTCGTGCTTTCGATCGGCAATTTCGTCACCCCGGCGCTGCTTGGCGGCGGCCAGTTCCAGATGATCGGCAACCTGGTCTATGCCCAGTTCCTGACCGCAAACGACTGGCCGTTCGGAGCGGCGTTGTCGATGGTGCTGATCGCGGTGATGCTGGGCTTGCTTATGGGGCAGGCGATGATCGCCGAGCGCGCGAGCGGTGGGAAGGCGCGCTCCGATGACTGAGCCCAGAACCTACCGCCTGATGCTCCTGATCCTCGGCGTGGTCTTCGCGTTCCTGTACATACCGATTTCGGTTCTGGTCGGACTGTCCTTCAACGAGGGCGGCCTGCCGACGGCCTGGACTGGCTTCTCGGTCAAGTGGTACGGCGCGCTCGCGGGCAACAGCGATATCCTCAAGGCCGCCGGCAACACGCTCATCGTCGCGCTGTTCTCGACCGTGCTGTCCACGCTTCTGGGCACCCTGCTTGCGGTCGGTGTCGAAATCCGCCGCCGCAACGGCAAGTGGCTCGAGACGATCATCTTTGCGCCGATGATCATTCCCGACATCGTGCTGGCGATCGCGCTTCTGAGCATGTTCTCGCTGCTCGGCGTCAAGATGGGGTTGCACACGATCGTCGTCAGCCACGTGGTGTTCAACCTGGCTTTCGTCTGTGCCGTGGTGCGGGCGCGGCTCAAGAGCTTCGACTGGTCGATCGTCGAGGCATCGGCGGACCTCGGCGCGTCGACGATGACAACGCTCTACCGCATCGTCATTCCGGTGCTGATGCCGGCAATCATCGCCGGCGCGCTGCTCGCCTTCACCCTGTCGGTCGACGAATTCATCATCGCCTTCTTCACCGCCGGCGCGGGAAGGTCGTCGATTACCTTGCCGATGCAGATTTTCGCGATGATCCGGTTTGGCGTCACGCCCGAAATCAACGCGCTCGCCACCATTGTCATGTCTGTTTCAGTTGTTGCGCTGGCCCTGTCGCAAAGGCTGAATAAGGGAGGGCTGCCCGGCCAATGACCCAAGCGTTTCTGAGCATTCAAAATGTTGAAAAATACTTTGCCACGGTGCGGGCGGTGGCCGGCGTTTCCCTGGACATCAGGGAGAACGAATTCTTCGCCCTGCTGGGCGCTTCAGGCAGCGGCAAGACCACGCTGCTCAGAATGCTTGCGGGCTTCGAGGACATCAGCGGTGGCGACATTCTGATCGAGGGCACATCGATTGCGAAGCTTCCGCCGAACCAGCGGCCGGTCAATCTGATGTTCCAGTCCTACGCGCTGTTTCCGCACATGACGGTGGCGCAGAACATCGCCTACGGGCTCGAGATGGAAAAACTGCCGAAGAACGAAGTGACGGCGCGGGTGGCGGACATCCTCAAGGTCATCCAGCTCGGCCATCTTGCCGGACGCAAGCCCGATCAGCTCTCGGGCGGCCAGCGCCAGAGGGTTGCGCTTGCCCGGGCGCTGGTCAAACGGCCCAAGGTGCTGCTGCTCGACGAGCCGCTGGGCGCGCTCGACAAGAAGCTCAGGAGCGAGATGCAGCTCGAACTCAAGCGGTTGCAGCACCAGTTCGGGATCACCTTCATCATGGTCACCCATGACCAGGAGGAGGCGCTGGTGATGGCCGACCGCATCGCCATCATGAAGGACGGCGCATTGCTGCAGGTCGGTCCGCCAAAGGAGATCTACGAGTTGCCGCGGTCGCGCTTCGCCGCCGATTTCATCGGGGTGATGAACTTCCTGCCGGTCACCGCCAATTCCGGCGCGTTCCAGGCCCGCGATGGCAGCCCGATCACCGCCACGCATGTCAATGACGCGGTCGGAACCGGAGCCGCGGTCGCAGCCGTCCGGCCGGAGCGGCTGTCGATCGGTGAGGGGGGCGAGAACCGGCTTTCGGGCACGGTGTCGGCCATTGCCTATCACGGTCTCGACCTGCTGCTGCACATCACCACCGAGCTCTCGGACACGCCGGTGATCGCGCGCATGACCGCCGATGTGGCCGACCGTCACCGGCCCGAAACCGGCCAGCCGATCGCACTCAGCTGGTCGGCCCGCGACACGCATATCTTCCCGGCCTGAACGGCCCAACCAGAACGACCAGAGGAGACACCATGGAACAGAAAACCTTCGCCTTCTTCCCCGAGGCCGCGTTTGGCCCGGCGCTCAACTCCGTCGGCATCGCCCAGGCCATTACCGCGATGGGCCACAAGGCGGTCTTCCTCTCGGATCCGGGATTCGTCGACGTCTACAAGGGCTACGGTTTCGAGGCCCACCCCGTGGCGCTGTCAGCGCCAATGCCGCCCGAGAAACTGGCCAAGTTCTGGGAGGACTTCATCAACGGCCATATCCCGAATTTCCGCAAGGCGCCGATCGACCAGATCGACAATTACGTCAAGGATTGCTGGGAGGCGATCGTCGACAGCGCCAAATGGGCGCAGAAGGATCTTCCGGGCGTGCTGGCGAAGATCAACCCCGATGTGATCGCGGTCGACAATGTCATCCTGTTTCCGGCGATCAAGCAGTTCGGCGTGCCGTGGGTGCGGATCATCTCCTGCTCGGAAAACGAGATCGAGGACCCGGCCATCCCGCCGCATCTGTCGGGCATGGGGGAGAACGACAGGAAAGGCCACGCCGCCTTCCGGGCGCGGTTCGAAGAGGTGATCAAGCCGATCCACGACGATTTCAACGCCTTCCTGGCCGAATGCGGGGAAGCGCCCTACAAGCTGGGCGAGTTCTTCGAAGCGTCGCCCTACATGAACATGATGCTCTATCCCCAGCCGCTGACCTACAAGCGCGAGCATCCGCTCGATCCGGCGCGGTTCCAGTATCTCGAAGGCTGCGTGCGCCAGGACAAGCCCTACACCGTGCCCGAGTTCAAGGCCAACAATGACGGGCCGCTGCTCTACATCTCCTTCGGCTCGCTCGGCGCCGGCGACACGGAACTGCTCAAACGCCTGATCACGCTGGTCGGCAAGTCGCGCTACCGGGCGCTGGTCAATGTCGGCGACTACAAGGACAGCTATTCCGACATTCCGCCGAACGTGATCATCGAGAGCTGGTACCCGCAGCCGTCGGTCATTCCGCAGGTGGATGCGGTCATCCACCACGGCGGCAACAACTCGTTCACCGAGTGCCTGTATTTCGGCAAGCCCGCGATCATCATGCCCTATGTCTGGGACGGGCATGACAATGCGATGCGGGTTCAGGAAACCGGTTACGGGTTCCGCTCCGACCGCTACGACTGGACCGACGACGAGCTGCTGGCGAAGATCGAAGCCTGCCTGAGCGACAGCGGCATGCAGGAGCGTCTGGCCAGGATTTCCGCCCACATGCAGGCCTGCGAAGGCCCGGTCAAGGCTGCCAAGCTGCTGACGGGATTGGTGAAATGACCAATCTCGCATCCACCGCGCCGCACATCCACGGCGCCCGCGACTATGATGACCTCGTTGATTGGGGAGCCCAGCCGGATGCGCTGGCCGGGGCCTCCCATTCCACCGGCCGCCTGCTGCACAAGGGGCCGAACAACAGCCCGGAAACCGGGATCTGGGACTGCACGCCGGGGCGCTGGCGGCTGTCGGTGCCACGCGACGAGTTCTGCCACTTCGTCAAGGGGCGGGCGACCTACCGTTCCGACGACGGGGAGGTGATCGAGGTTGTTGCCGGCACCTGCGTGCTGTTTCCGGCCGGCTGGACCGGCGAGGCCGAAATCCACGAAACCATCCGCAACATCTACATGCTCAGCTAAGGCCGAAAACCCATGAAAACACCAGTACTGCACAAACCGCTCGAGGTGACAGAGACCGTCGATTGGGGCGTGATCCCGACCATGATCGAAGGCGAATCCCGGGTCAGCGGTGTGCTGATCCACAAGGGACCGGAAGGCCGTTCGGAATGCGGCGTCTGGATCTGCACACCCGGCAAATGGGAGTGCCACGTGACCAGCGACGAATTCTGCCACTTCCTCGAGGGACGCTGCACCTATGTTCACGAGAGCGGTGAAGTGATCGAGATCACGCCGGATACCGCCGCCTTCTTTCCCAAGGACTGGAAGGGCGTCTGCACCGTGCATGAGACCATCAAGAAGGTCTACATGATCCGATGAACATTTCGGCCTCCCTTTCACGCCCGGCAGCGCCGGCTGCGGTGTTTCTGGCGCGGCACGGCCTGGCCGATGCACCGCTTGAGCGCTTGCGGAGCGATGCTTCTCCGCGCAGCTATTGCCGCCTGACGGGAGAGAGCAAGCTCTTGATGGAGGACCGTACCGACCCGGTCGGCTATGCCGCTTTCATCCGGTTGGCGCGCCACCTCAAGTCGCTCGGGTTGAGCGCGCCGCGTGTCTACGGCTCCGATCCGGCTGTCGGCCTTGCCCTGATCGAGGATTTTGGTGTCAACACCTACGGCGCGCTGCTGGCAACCGGACATGACGAAACACCGCTCTACCGGTTGGCGATCGATGCGCTGGTGCATCTGCACAGCCATGCCCGGGCCTGCGAGGTGACGGTTCCGGCCTATGACCTCGACATCTTGCTTGAGGAGATCTCGCGCTTTTCCCATTGGCTGGTTCCGGAGATCGATCCGGGTCTCGACGTCGAAAGCTTCGATGTATGTTTCCGCGCGATCTGGCGGAAGGCGCTGGCGCCGCTCGCGGATGCGCCTCGGGCGCTGGTTCTGCGCGATTTTCACATCGACAACCTGATGCTGCTGGAAGACCGCCGCGGTCCGGCAGCCTGCGGCCTGCTCGATTTTCAGGATGGCGTGATCGGGGCTGCGGAATATGACTTGGCATCACTGTTGCAGGATGCGAGGCGAGATCTCGCCCCGGGGCTCGAGCAAGCCATGCTCGAGCGGTATCTGACAATGATTCCAGCTTCTTCCGGCAGCCCTGAGGACATCCTGGCGCGCTATCACTTGCTCGCGGCGCAGCGCCACACGCGGCTGATGGGACAGTTCGTGCGCCTGATGCGGCGTGACGGCAAACCCGGCTATCTCGGCTTCATGCCGCGGGTCGCAAACCAGATGCAGACAGCGCTCAAAGCGGCCGGCCTGCTTGCTGTCACCGACTATCTCGATGCCCGGCTCCCCGGTTGGCGCGATGCCGGCCGCAGGCTGGCCACTCTTTCCTGAAGGACTTCCCATGCCGGACATTCAAACCCCCGTGTATTTCCTCGCTCCGGATTTTCATGCGTCCGCGGGGCAGGGACATCGGGTGACCGATCCCGCGACACTCGCGGATGTCGGCATTCGCGCCCGCGTCACGCCGGACGAGATCGAGATGGTCCTCGACAGGGTCAACCAGGCGCAATCGGTCTGGAAAAACGTGGACGCGAAAAGTCGCGCCAAGGCGCTGCACGCGCTTGCCAACCGCATTGACGCGGCCGACTTCACCGAGTGCGCCATCCTGATGAGCCGCGAGATGGGCAAGCCCTATCCCGAGGCGATCGGCGAGATCGCCAATTGCGCACCGATCTTTCGCTACTACGCCGAAATGGCGCGCGACGATGCGGGCAAGGTTGCCGGGACGACCCAGGCCGGATCGCTGCAGTTCGCAAAATACGAGCCGCTCGGAGTTTCCGTGCACATCATGCCGTTCAATTTCCCGATCCTGTTGATGTGCTGGACCGTTGCGGCGTCGCTGGCGGCGGGCAATGGCTGCGTGATCAAGCCGGCCGAGGCCACCACGCTGTCTACGCTTGCCTTCATGGAGATGTTTGCCGAGCTGCCCGCCGGGCTGGTCGCCTGTCTTCCGGGCGGTGCCGAGGTTGGCAAGGCGCTGGTGGAAAGCCGCAAGACCCATGCGGTCGCCTTTACCGGTTCGGTCGCGGCCGGGCAGGCGGTTGCCGCAGCCGCCGCTTCGAGGATGAAGCCCGCGGTGATCGAGGCCGGCGGCTCGGACCCCATGATCATCACCGCCCATGCGCCGATCGATGTGGCGGCTGCGGGAGCCGTCACCGGCGCCTTCCACATGTCCGGCCAGGTCTGCACCTCGACGGAACGGCTCTACGTGGTTGACAGCATTCATGACGCCTTTGTCGATGCCTTCAAGGCTGAAACCCTGCGGCTCAGGATCGGCAACGGGCTGGACAAGTCCGAAATCGGCCCGCTGGTCAGCGAGGCCGCGCGCGACAAGGTGGAACGGCTCGTGGCCGACGCGGTGGCCAAGGGGGCGAAGGTTGTCTGCGGCGGCCGGGTTCCGCCCGACCACAATGTCGGCTGGTTCTATGAACCGACCATCCTGACCGGCTGTACGCCGGAGATGGACATCCTGCACGAGGAGTGTTTCGGCCCGGTCGCGGCGATCGTCCGCGTGCCGGATTTCGACGCCGCGGTCGCCGGCGCCAATGCCTCGGAATTCGGTCTTGGGGCGAGCGTCTTCACCACTTCGCTGGAAGAGGCGCACGAGGCGCACGAGCGGCTCGAGGCCGGCATGATCTGGATCAACAACCCGATGATCGACAATGACGCGCTGCCGTTTGGCGGCTGGAAGAACTCCGGCCTCGGCCGCGAACTCGGCCGCATGGGGCTCGATGCGTTCCGGCGTTCCAAGATGGTGATCCTCGACCACAAGCCGGTGCGCCAGGACTGGTGGTATCCGTACCCGGACGACTGGTTCCTCGATGCGGGCGGACGCAAGATTTCCTGAGACCGGAGAGCGAAGATGCAGACAACCAAGCTTTACATCGACGGCGCATTCGTTGCACCGCAGGCAGGCGGTAGCTTCGAGGCGATCAACCCGGCCACGGAAACCGTCTTCGCCCGGATCGCCGCGGGCACCGCGCAGGACGTTGACAAGGCGGTGCGCGCCGCGCGGCGGGCTTTCGACGAGGGCCCATGGCCGCAGATGCCGGCGGCCGATCGCGCGGCCGCTCTCCGCCGCATCGCCACCGGTATCACCGATCGGCTCAAGGAGATCGCCGCGGTCGAAACCCGCGACAATGGCAAGCCGATCCCGGAAGCCGAATGGGATGTCGGGGATGCGGCCTTCGTGTTCAACTATTACGCCGACCTCGCGGAAAGCCATGAGGCCGAAGGCGCGCAGTCCGTCGATGTCGGCGACGAAGCGTTTTCGAGCAGCATCAGCACCGAGCCGCTCGGCGTCGTCGGGGCCATCACGCCCTGGAACTTTCCCCTGCTGATGGCGGTCTGGAAGGTCGCCCCGGCCCTCGCCGCGGGCTGCACCATGGTGCTCAAGCCGTCGGAGTTCTGTTCGCTCAGTTGCGCGATACTGGCCGAAATCATCGACGCGGCCGGCCTGCCCGCGGGCGTCTTCAATCTTGTTACCGGCACGGGGCCAGAGGCCGGCGCGCCGCTGGCCGATCATCCGCTGGTCGACAAGCTCGCGTTCACCGGCTCGGTGCCGACGGGCCGCAAGGTGATGACGGCGGCGGCGGCAGGCATCCGCACGGTTTCGCTGGAACTCGGCGGCAAGTCGCCCTTCATCATCTTCGAGGATTGCGACGTCGAGAAAGCGGTCGAGTGGATCCTGTTAGGCATCTTCTGGAACAAGGGCGAGGTGTGTTCCGCGACGTCGCGGGTGCTGGTCCAGCGCGGGCTCTATCCCAGGCTGATGCAGCGGCTGGTTGAAGCCACCGAAGCGATCAGCATCGGACCGGGCGATGCACCCGGCGTGAAGCTGGG
>JAHJUC010000686.1 GCA_018829385.1 Alphaproteobacteria bacterium | reverse complement strand
GTGCGGCTCGCAAACATCTGATCCATGTGCTGGAACGTCAGATAATTGAGGTTCGGATCGAACATGTGCGCCCGCGCCGTGATCATGGTCGGCGTGAGCCAGCGCGAATCATCCTGCGCAAGAGCTTGGGTAAGCGGCATGCACCCCGCAATGGCCAGGGCCAGGGCTTGCGGGCGCGTCGTCATAAGCAATTTCAACATTGTTTGTACCTCCCTTGTTGGACTGGTCCGGAGTGGCCGGGGATCGCCTCATCGGGCGTCGCCAGCCGCGCTGCGGGCCAACGGTTCCACTGATTGTGATTCAATGTAACCAGTGTTAACATTATCGTTGAATTCGAGGCCGTCAAGAGTGTTGGTTGAGCAGGCGGGAGGGTTCGGCTAAGGGAACATGCACGAATGCGAACGAGCGAGAGCAGGAGTTGATGATGGGCCTGGGTCCGGATTCCGGAAAGAAGAGCGGATATCACCACAAGGACCTGCGCAATGCGCTCCAGCATGTTGCGCTGCGCTTCATTGCCGAGCGGAACGGGCCTGCATTCTCCTTGCGCGAACTCGGCGTCGCGATCGGTGTTTCTCACACGGCGGTCTACCGGCATTTCGCCAACAAGGCTGAGCTGCTCGAAGCGCTCACCGAGGAAGGGTTCAGCGAGTTGCACCGGTACCAGACCGCCGAACTGGCAAGAGCCGGTTCGGATCCACTGATGCGACTCCATGCGCTGGGCGATGCCTATTTCCGTTTCGCCCAGGAAAACCCGGGCGCGTTCTGGCTGATGTTTGGAAACCGGGGGGAAGAATTCGATCGCGCGAAGGCGCGACCGGATATCAACCAGGAAGCCCATCAAGAGCTCATCGACGCGATCGTGGCATGCCAGCGCGCAGACATCATCATCCCCGGCGATCCCTACAGGATCGCCGGCTACCTGATCATGGCACCGCACGGGTTCGCATGTTATTCAACTCAGGATCGCGAGATGGTCGGTGTCTCCAATGATATTCTGTCAGCCAGCAGGTTGGCGGAAATAGCCTTCATTCCGGTGATGACCAATCCGCCCTCGCCAGGCGAGATCGCTTCGCGCTACTTCGCGGCATCAAATGTCTCGGAGGACTAGGGGGGTAACAGGCCAGCCCTGCGCAATGACCGCAATCGGGTCTCGAGGCCGAAAGCTGCCGGTCGGCAACCGGCCCGGTTCGATCATGCGTTTCCCGACCGGCGGATGTCCGGCCCGCGCTCCCTCCCCCATTTCCACTCCCTCCCCCGTTGCAATCTCCCCCACCCAAGCCCTATGTGAGGGCATCAGAATGGCGGAGAGACCCTACCTATGAGCAAGATCCGGAATGTCGCGGTCCAGATGGACCATGTGAGCTCGATCAAGATCGCCGGCGATTCCACCTTCGCCATGTCGCTGGAGGCGCAGGCGCGCGGCTACAAACTGTTTCACTACACGCCAGACCAGCTGTCGATGCGCGACGGGGTCGTGCAGGCCATCGCAGAGCCGATGATCCTCAGGGATGTCGAGGGCGACCATTTCGAGCTCGGGCCGCAGGAGAAGATCGATCTGTCGTCCATGGATGTGGTGCTGCTTCGCCAGGACCCGCCGTTCGACATGGCCTACACCACCTCGACGCATCTGCTCGAGCGGGTGCACCCGAAGACGCTGGTGGTCAACGACCCGGCCTGGGTGCGCAATTCGCCGGAGAAGATCTTCGTCACCGAGTTCCCCGACCTGATGCCGAAGACGCTGATTTCCCGCGATCCGGCGACGATCAACGCCTTCCGCGCCGAAGTCGGCGACATGATCCTCAAGCCGCTCTACGGCAATGGCGGCGCCGGCGTGTTCCACATCAAGCCCGACGACCGCAACATGTCCTCGCTCCTGGAAATGTTCGCGCAGATGTACCGCGAACCGTTCATCGCGCAGGAATATCTGCCGCATGTGCGGGCCGGCGACAAGCGCATCATCCTGATCGACGGCGAGCCGGTGGGCGCCATCAACCGGGTGCCGGCGGAGCACGATTCACGTTCCAACATGCATGTCGGCGGACGCGCCGAACACAGCGAGCTGACGGAGCGGGAAAAGGAAATCTGCGCCCGCATCGGCCCGTCGCTGAAGGCGCGCGGCTTCATCCTGGTCGGCATCGACATCATCGGCGACAAGATGACCGAGATCAACGTCACCTCGCCGACGGGGATCCGCGAGATCAGGAACTTCGGCGGTCCCGACATCGCCAGCCTGTTCTGGGACGCGGTGGAATCCAAGCGACACTAAAGCCGTCAGCGCCCGGTCAAACCGGTTACCTCAAGGCGGCGGCTACGTTTCCGGGGTCGAATTCGGTGATCTTGTACCGGGCGACGCCGGCCATGTGAAACGGATCGGCGGTGATCAGTTCCTCGATGTCTGCAACCGAGCGGCCGCGGGCGATGATGACGCCGCCGGTGCGCGGCACCTTGGCGCCCGAGGCCAGGAACAGGCCGGCTGAATAGTTGCGCTCGATGAACGCAATGTGGGGGGCGACCAGCGGGTCGATGGTTTCAAGTGCGGTGATGTAGGTCAGATCGATGACGAAGAGATGCTCGCCATCCTTGAGAAATCCCATTCTACTGCTCCGTGCCGAAATAACTGCGGGCGACTATCCGGCCGAGTGCCGAACATGCCGGGCAGCGCCCGGACCACGGCTCTGACCTAATTCAGATTTCGCAGAAATTGTACCCCGCGGGGCAACAATCATGTGTACAGCCCCCGCATTTCCCTGCCGGTGCCGCCTGTAGCCTCCGCGCGGGCCGTTTTGTCCGGATCATTCCCGCCCTGGCCAGCGGGCGGCCTGACGCAGCATGGTCGGATGAAGCGGCCCCGCATTGGAGCTTCGAGTGGCCCGCAGCGTTCCATCAGTACAACCAACTACAATCTTTTTCGCCTTAATGGTGTATTTGTTGCCATATTGTTCTTGTTTTAGTCCGCATACCGTGTTTCAATCTCCAGCGGATCGCGCATAACGGGTAGATCGTTACCGCCCGGCGCAGGTGGACAGGCAACATGAAGGGGCAGGCACACATGGTCGCGCGGGTCAGTACGGTTTCGTTCCAGGGCATCGAGGCGGTGCCGGTCGATGTTCAGGTGATGATCGCGCCGGGCAAGGTGAACATGCATATCGTCGGGCTGCCGGACAAGGCGGTGGCCGAGAGCCGGGAGCGGGTGCAGGCGGCCCTGCACGCCTCCGGACTGTCGCTGCCGGCCAAGAAGGTCACCGTCAACCTGGCGCCGGCGGATCTGCCCAAGGAGGGCAGCCATTTCGACCTGCCGATCGCACTGGGGCTGATGGCGGCGCTCGGAGCCATTCCGGGCGATGCGCTCGACGGCTACGTGGTGCTGGGCGAACTGTCGCTCGACGGCACCATCGCCAGCGTCGCCGGCGCGCTGCCGGCGGCCATCGGCGCCAATGCGCTGGGCAAGGGGCTGATCTGCCCGGCGGCCAGCGGACCGGAAGCGGCCTGGGCCGGCGAGGAGATCGACATCCTCGCGCCGCGCTCGCTGATCGCCATCGCCAATCATTTTCGCGGCACGCAGGTGCTGGGCCGCCCGGTGCCGGCCATGCGGGCCGCCCCCGCCAACATGCCCGATCTCTCCGACATCAAGGGCCAGGAGACCGCCAAGCGGGCGCTCGAGGTGGCGGCGGCCGGCGGACACAACCTGATCATGGTCGGACCGCCTGGCTCCGGCAAGTCGATGCTGGCGGCGCGGCTGCCCTCGATCCTGCCGCCGCTGTCGGCGCCCGAACTGCTGGAAGTCTCGATGATCCATTCCATCGCCGGGCAGCTGGCCGGCGGCAAGCTGTCGGACCGGCGGCCGTTC
>JAHJUC010000685.1 GCA_018829385.1 Alphaproteobacteria bacterium | reverse complement strand
CGGATAGCGGTTGGCATATTTGGTCCGGTCAAGCGCCTGCTTGAAAGGCCCGTCCGCCCGGGTAATCCAGTCATGCCCCGCTTCCGGCATCTGCAGCCAGCCTTCCGGATCATTCTGCGTAAGAGCCCAGAGCATCACGTCGAGGCTTTCGTCGATCACGCCGCTGTCCGTGACGAGACACGGAACCGTCGCACTCGGCGACGCAGCCAGGAAGGCCGCGGGCTTGTCGCGCAGCAGGATTTCGCGCAGTTCGACCTCGACCCCGGCCGACGCCACCGCCAGGCGCGCGCGCATGGCATAGGGGCACCGGCGGAAGGAATAGAGAACGGGCTTCATCACGGTCCCGCTGTAGCAAACTCAGCCCGGATTTCAAATGCGCATGCAATACAACGTAGGGAGCGGAGCGCCCGACGACGCCCTACTCGAAGGCAGGACTATTTGCCCCACCGCAGTGCCATCACGTCGAGGTCGCGGGCCAGTTCCAGCAGACGGGCGCGTGTCCGGTCCGACATCGGCTTGAGCGGATGGCGCACATGATCGCTGCCGATGACGCCGCCTTCCTTGAACACCACCTTGGCCGCGCGCAACCCGCATTGGCGGTTCTCGTGATTGATCAGCGGCAGGCATTTCTGCCACTGCTTGAGCGCCGCGTCCTTGTCGCCGGCCCTGTAGCTGGTGACGATCGGCCGGATAAGTTCGGGAAACATCGCCGATGTCATCGTGCCGGTGGCGCCGGCGTCGAGGTCGGCCAGCAGGGTCACCGCTTCCTCGCCGTCGAACGGTCCTTCGATGTAATCGCCCGCCGCCTCGATCAGGGCGGCCAGCTTGTCGGCGGCAAACGGGCACTCGATCTTGAAGTAGGAGACGTTTTCGAGTTCCTTCGCCAGGCGCGCCAGCAGGTCGACCGGCATCGTCACGCCGGACAGCGGCGCGTCCTGCACCATCACCGGTATCGAGATCGCGTTGTTGACGGTTTCGAAATGCTCGAAGATCCCCTGCGGCGCGGGGTACAGCCCCGACCCGTGATAGGGCGGCATCATCATGATCATCGACGCGCCCATAGCCTCGGCGGCCTGCGCCCGCTGGGTCGCGATCTGCGTGGAGAAATGGCTGGTGGTGACGATGATCGGCACCCGCCCGTCCGCATGCTCGAGGCTCAGCCGCATCAGCAGCGTGCGTTCCTCGTCCGACAGCAGGAACTGCTCGGAATAATTGGCCAGGATGCAGATTGCGTCGACGCCCTGGTCGATCATGCAATCGATCACCCGGCGCATGCCCCCCTCGTCCACACGGCCGTCCGGGTGAAACGGCGTTGGAGCCACGGGAAGAATATTGGCGAGCGGTTGCTTCATCGGTTCATCCTTTCGGGAATGGTCTCATCGGCTTGACGCCGGAATTGCTGGCCTGGTTGCCGCGGCATACACGGCCCGGCTCAAGGACGTGAACGCCTCATTCGATAAACGGCTCGACGGTGACCCGCTTGCCCATGAGAAAGGCATCGGCGACATGCGCCATCGGGGCCAGATCCATGTCGATGCCCCTCGCCCGCACCAGGGCCGCCATGTTGGCATAGAGCCGCGGATATTCGCCCTTGAGCGCCGTGTCGCCGACGGAGGCGCTTTGCATCTCGCCATTGATCGAAAGGGTCGCGCCGCCTTCGGACAGGACCAGGCTGCCCTGATCGGTCTCGATGGCAATGTTCCAGAACTGGTCCCCTTCCTTGCGGAAATCGAATTCGGCGCTGACCTGCGCGCCCTGCGGATGCGCAAATGTCAGGTTTGCCGCGATCGGGGTCTCGCAATTTTCCGGGATCAGCAGCTCGGACGAGGAGATGTGGATCGGGTCCGGCAGGATCTCGGTGACGATGGACAGCGCGTTGATGCCCGGATCGAAGACGCCAAGACCGCCGGCCTGCCAGATCCAGGTCTGGCCGGGATGCCACTTCCGCACATCTTCCTTCCAGGTCACCACGAGGCTTTTCAGCGTCTTGCCGGCAAGCCAGGCCTTGGCGGGTGCGACCATGGCGGCCTCGCGCGAATGCCAGGTCGCATAGATCGAAACCCCTGCCCGGCGCGCCAGCGCCTTGAGCGCATGGCATTCCGACAGCGTCGCACCCGGCGGCTTTTCCAGCATGACGTGGCGGCCGGCCAGAATGGCGGCCCTGGCATAATCGAAGCGCGGCACCGGCGGCATGCACAGCGAGACGACGGTAATGTCGGGCCGTGCCTCCAGCATGTCGTCGAAATCGGAGAAAGCCTCGACCCCGTCGACGGACCCGTGCCGTGACACCGTCGCGGCCAGTTCCCAGTCCGGAGACGCATTCAGTGCCGGGATATGCTGGTCGCGGGCGATCTTGCCGATCCCTGCAAGGGCGATCTTGAACGGCATCAGTGGGAGTCCTTTCCAACCGGCGAACCCCGGCAACCGATCAGGAAGTCAAGGTCCGCGCCGGTATCGGCGCCCTGGACATGGGTCTGGTGCAGCCATGCATAGCCGGAAACTGGCTTGTCGGCGCCCGGCTTCCAGTCCGCGAGCCGGGTCGCCAGCTCTTCATCGGACAGATCGACACGGAGGCTGCGTGCGGCGACATCAAGCTCGATCATGTCGCCGTTCTGTACGACCGCCAGCGGCCCGCCGTCGGCCGCCTCGGGCGAGGTGTGCAGGATCACCGTGCCATAGGCGGTCCCCGACATCCGCGCGTCCGAAATGCGGATCATGTCGGTGATGCCCTTCTTCAGGACCTTGGGCGGGAGCCCCATGTTGCCGACCTCGGCCATGCCCGGATAGCCCTTGGGACCGCAATTCTTCAGCACCATCACGCAGGTCTCGTCGATGTCGAGCGCCTCATCGTTGATCTTCGCCTTGTAGTCGTCGATGTCCTCGAACACGACGGCGCGGCCGCGATGCCTGAGCAGATGCGGCGAGGCCGCCGATGGCTTGATGACCGCACCCTTGGGCGCGAGATTTCCCTTGAGCACCGCGATGCCGCCCTGGGCCGTCAAAGCCTTGTCGACTGGCAGGATCACATCCTCGTTGTGGTTGACCGCATTCTTGACCTCGTCCCAGATTGCGGTTCCGCTCACGGTCATCGCATCCTTGTGTAGCAGGCCCGCCTCGCCCAGCCGCTTGAGCACCACAGGCAGGCCGCCGGCATAGAAGAACTCTTCCATCAGGTACTTGCCCGACGGCATCAGGTTGACGATTGTCGCCACGTCGCGACCGCAGCGGTCCCAGTCATCGAGCGTCAGGTCGATGCCCACCCGACCGGCAATCGCCAGCAGGTGAATGACCGCATTGGTCGATCCGCCGATCGCGCCGTTGGTGCGGATGGCGTTTTCAAACGCCTGCTTGGTCATCACGTCGGAGGGCTTGAGGTCATCCTTGACCATGTCGACAATCCGGCGGCCCGACATCTGCGCCATCACCCGCCGGCGGCTGTCGACGGCGGGGATCGCGGCGTTGCCCGACAAGGCCATGCCAAGCGCTTCCGCCATCGAGGCCATGGTCGATGCCGTGCCCATGGTATTGCACGACCCCGGCGAGCGCGACATCGAGGCCTCGGCTTCGAGAAAATCTTCCTGCGTCATCTCCCCGGCCTTGACCGCTTCGGAGAACTTCCACAGATGCGTGCCCGAGCCCACCCGTTCGCCGCGGAAATAGCCATTGAGCATCGGACCGCCGGTCACCACGATCGACGGCAGGTCGGTCGATGCGGCACCCATCAGGAGGCTCGGCGTTGTCTTGTCGCATCCCACCAGCAGCACCACCCCGTCCATCGGCTGGCCGCGGATGGTCTCCTCGACCGCCAACGCCGCGAGATTGCGGAACATCATCGCGGTCGGGCGGAACGAGCTTTCGGCGGCCGAGAAGACCGGAACTTCGACCGGAAATCCGCCCGCTTCAAACACGCCGTGTTTCACCCGCTCCGCCAGGTCGCGCAAATGCGCGTTGCAAGGCGTGAGTTCCGACCAGGTGTTGAGAATGCCGATCACCGGCCGGCCATCGAACATGTCGTGGGAGAAGCCCTGGTTCTTCATCCATCCGCGATGGTAGATCTGGTCGCGGCCGGTCCCGCCGAACCATTCCTGGGAGCGCAGCCTTCGCGGCCATGATGCTGGTTTGAATGTCATGTTTGTTACCGAAACCCTTGCCGCCGGCAGACCGTCGGCAAGTGGCTTCTCCCTTCTGGATCAGCTCTGTTTGTTCTTGTTGTAGACATCGAAAATCACCGCGGCGAGCAGCACCAGGCCCTTGATGACCTGCTGGTAGTCGATGCCGATGCCCATGATCGACATACCGTTGTTCATCACGCCCATGATGAAGGCGCCGACCACCGCGCCGACGATCTTGCCGACGCCGCCCGACATCGATGCGCCGCCGATGAAGACTGCGGCAATCACGTCGAGTTCGAACGACACTCCGGCCTTCGGCGTCGCCGTGTTCAGTCGCGCGGCGAAGATCAGCCCGGCAAGTGCAGCCAGCATCCCCATGTTGACGAAGGTCAGGAAGGTCAGCCGCTCGGTGCGGATGCCCGACAGCTTGGCGGCCTTTTCATTGCCGCCCAGCGCATAGATGCGTCGTCCCAGCACCGTCGATTCGGTTAGGAAGGCATAGATGATCGTCAGCACGCCCATGGTGATCAGCACGTTCGGCAGCCCGCGAAAGGTGGCCAGCTTGTAGGACACGAAGACGATGGCGCCGGAGACCAGCAGGTTGCGCAGAACGAAGAAGCTCAGCGGTTCCGCTGCCATGCCGTAGGCCTGGTTGCGGGCCCGGGAACGCAAGCCCATCCAGACGATCAGCCCAGCGATCACAAGGCCGGTGACGACCGCGAAGCCGTTCATCCGCTCGACACCCAACATGGTCTTGACGAAGGGAAGCAGGTCCGGAATGAACCCGGTCGACAGCGCCTGGAACTCCCGCGGGAACGGCCCCACCGACTGCCCGGCAAGAAGCCACAGCGAAGCGCCGCGGAACACCAGCATTCCGGCAAGCGTGACGATGAAGGACGGAATGCGCCAGTAGGCGATCCAGTAGCCCTGCGCCGCACCAATGAGGATGCCGACCATCAGGCAGCAGGGAATGGTCAGGTAGATCGACCAGTCCCAGTTGACCATCATCACCGCCGCCAACGCCCCGACGAAGCCGACCACCGAGCCGACCGAGAGGTCGATATGACCGGCGACGATCACCAGCAGCATGCCGAGCGCCATGATGATGATGTAGCTGTTTTGCAGGAAAAGGTTGGTGATGTTGACCGGCCGGAGAAGCGTCCCGTCGGTCATCACCTGAAAGAACGCCATGATGGCGATGAGCGCCAGCACCATGCCGTAATCACGCAAATGGTTGGCAAGATATTGCCCGGCGGATCGGCCTTGCCGTGCGTCTTGATGTGCAGCGGGTTCGCTCGCCATTGTCTCAACTCCTCACAATGAAGGACATGATGCGTTCCTGGCTCGCTTCCGCGGCGGTCAGCTCGCCCACAAGGGCGCCTTCATTCATCACGTAGATTCTGTCACACATGCCCAACAGTTCAGGCAGTTCCGACGAGATCATCAGCACGCCCTTGCCGTCGGCAACGAGCTTGTTGATGATGCCGTAGATCTCGTATTTTGCCCCGACATCGATGCCGCGGGTCGGCTCGTCGAGGATCAGCACCTTCGGATCGGCGAACAGCCACTTGGAAAGCACCACCTTCTGCTGGTTGCCGCCCGACAGGTTGCCGACCTTCTGGAACACGCCGGGCGTGCGGATGTTGATCGCCTTGCGGAAACCCTCCGCGACCCTGATTTCCCGGGCCTCCGAGATGACCCCGAACGAGGCCACTTCCGGCAGGTTGGCGAGCGTGATGTTGCGCTGGATGGTGTCATCCAGCACCAGGCCGAGATGCTTCCTGTCCTCGGTCACGTAGGCAAGGCCCGCGGCAATCGAGCGGTCGACGGTCGACACGTCGGCGGGCGCGCCCTCGATCATCACCTCGCCCGAGATCCGGCGTCCGTAGCTGCGCCCGAAAATGCTCATCGCCAGCTCGGTCCGGCCCGACCCCATCAGGCCGGCGATGCCGACCACCTCGCCGGCGCGGACGTTCAGGCAGGCATTGCGGATGACCTGGCGTTCGGTGTGCTCGGGGTGCCAGACGTTCCAGTCGCGCACTTCCATGAGAATGTCGCCCGGCTTGCTTTCGCGGGCCGGAAACCGCTGCGCCATGTCGCGGCCGACCATGTCGCGAATGATGCGGTCTTCGGTCAGCGCCTCGCCGCGGGCGTCGAGCGTCGAAATCGTCGAACCGTCGCGGATCACCGTGACCCGGTCGGCGATGCTGCGCACCTCGTTGAGCTTGTGGCTGATGATGATCGAGGTCACGCCCTGCGCCTTGAGCTCGGTCAGCAGATCCAGCAGCGCCTGGCTGTCCTTCTCCGACAGAGCCGAGGTCGGTTCGTCCAGGATCAGCAGCCGCACGTCTTTCGACAGCGCCTTGGCGATCTCGACCAGCTGCTGCTTGCCCACGCCGATGCGATCGACAAGCGTGCCGGGCGCTTCCGATAGCCCGACCTTTTTCAGAAGCGCTTCTGTGCGCTGAAATGTTTCGTGCCAGTCGACCACGCCGTTGTGGGCGCGTTCATTGCCGATGAACAGGTTCTCGGCAATCGACAGCAGCGGCACCAGCGCAAGTTCCTGGTGAATGATGATGATGCCGACGGCCTCGCTTTCGCGGATGCCGGAAAACGCTGCGAGCTGGCCGTCGTAATGGATTTCGCCTTCGTAGGATCCTGACGGATAGACGCCGGACAAAACCTTCATCAAGGTCGACTTGCCGGCCCCGTTTTCCCCGACAAGGGCATGGATTTCGCCTTCCATGACAGTGAGGTTCACCGCATTGAGAGCTTTCACGCCGGGAAACGTCTTGGTTATGGAGCGCATCTCCAGAAGCGGTTTCATTGCTGCATCTCGGTATCGATGGAACGGGATCAGGGGCCGGGCCGCGCGGCTGTCGTGCGCGGCCCGGACTGGGTTTGGCTGCCTGGGTCAGCCTACTTGATCTGATCCATCGTGTAATAGCCCGAACCGATGAGAATCTCTTCCCAGTTCGACTTGTCGACCGACACCGGCTCCAAGAGGTAGGATTCAACCACCTTGACGCCATTGTCGTAGGTCGTGGTGTCGTTGATCTCGGGCGTGCCGCCCTGCAGCAGCGCGTCGACCATGCCGACGGTGACGCGGGCGAGTTCGCGGGTGTCCTTGAATACGGTCGAATACTGCTCGCCGGCCAGGATCGACTTGACCGACGGCACTTCGGCGTCCTGTCCCGAGACGATCGGCATCTTCAGATCGCCCGAGCCGTAGCCGACGCCCTTGAGCGACGACAGGATGCCGATCGAAAGCCCGTCATAGGGCGAGAGAACGCCGTGCACCGGCTTGTCGGTGTAGTGAGCGGACAAGAGGTTGTCCATACGGGCCTGCGCCACCGCGCCGTCCCAGCGAAGCGTGCCGACCTTGTCCATGCCCATCTGGCCGGAAACGATGACGACGGTGCCGGCATCGATCAGCGGCTGCAGCACGCTCATCGCGCCGTTGTAGAAGAAGAAGGCATTGTTGTCGTCGGGCGAACCGCCGAACAGTTCGACATTGTAGGGCCCATCGCCGAAGCGTTCCTTCAGGCCCGCGACCAGGGAGCTTGCCTGCTGCACGCCGACCTTGAAGTTGTCGAAGGTCGCATAGTAATCGACATTGCCGCTTTCGCGGATCAGGCGGTCATAGGCGATGACCTTGATGCCGGATGCAGCGGCGTTTTCCAGCGCATTCGACAGCGTGGTGCCGTCGATGGCGGCGATCACCAGAACATTGACGCCCTTGGTGATCATGTTCTCGATCTGCGCCAGCTGGTTGGGAATGTCGTCCTCGGCATATTGCAGGTCGGTGGCATAACCCGCGGCGGTGAACTGTTCCACCATCGAGTTTCCGTCCGAAATCCAGCGTGCCGATGACTTGGTCGGCATCGCGATGCCGACGGTGCCCTTGTCCTGGGCAATCACGGGCGTCGAAATCAGACCGACGCCGAGCGCAACTGTCGCCAAAATAGATGTAAGCTTTCTCATTATGTCCTCCCGAGACAGCGTCATGCAGCGGCCAACCTCTCCTCAGAGGCAAAACCCTGCAAGCCAATAGGATCCTGTTGAACCCGGAGCCAGATTAGCGGGT
>JAHJUC010000099.1 GCA_018829385.1 Alphaproteobacteria bacterium | reverse complement strand
TCGAAGCCTTTGCCGACGCGCATGGCTTCCGGCCCGGCGACAGCTTCGACGTGCTGATCAACGGGCGCAAGCGGCCCCTCGCCATTACCGGGATCACCCTGTCGCCCGAATATGTCTATGCCATCGGTCCCGGCGACATGGTGCCGGACCAGAAGCGCTTCGGCGTGATCCACATGCACAGATCGGTGCTCGAGGGCGCCTATGACATGAACGGGGCGTTCAACGATGTCTCGGTGACGCTCTCGCACAACGCGGACAAGGACGAGGTGATCGCGCGGCTCGACGCCATCCTCAAGCCGCATGGCGGCACCGGCGCCTATGACCGGAAGGATCACATGTCCGATGCCTTCCTCGATTCCGAACTGACCCAGCTCAGGGCGATGGCACAGGTGATCCCGCCGATCTTCCTGTTCATCGCCGCGTTTCTGGTCAACATGATCCTTTCCAGGCTGATTGCGCTGGAGCGGGAGCAGATCGGCCTCCTGAAAGCCGTCGGCTACTCCAACACCGCGATTGCCTGGCACTATGCCAAGCTGACCCTGGCGATATCCGTTGTCGGGGTGGTCATCGGCGGGATTGCCGGCACGCGGCTGGGCCACGGCATGGCGTCGCTCTACGGCGAATTCTATTCGTTCCCGTTCCTGGTGTTCTCCCAGGAACCCGATCTCTATGTGATCTCGACGCTGGTCACCTTCGCCGCGGCTCTGATCGGCGCCGCCAACGCAATCATGGGCGCGGTGCGGTTGCCGCCGGCGGTGGCGATGCGGCCTCCGGCGCCGACTAGGTACCGAAGCCTTTTCGGCGGCTCTCAGGGGAGCTTGCGCCTGCCGTTTTCACAGCTGACGGTGATGGCGCTCAGGCACCTGGTGCGATGGCCGCTGCGCACCGCCCTGACGACGCTCGGCACCGCCCTGCCGGTGGCGCTGCTGATCACCTCGCTGTTTGCCTTCGATTCGGTCGACCACATGATCGACACGATGTGGTTTCGGGCCGACCGCCAGGACGCGACGCTGACCTTTGCCATAGACCGGTCGGAGGATGCGGTCCGCGATGTCGCCCGGCTGCCCGGCGTGCTGGCGGCGGAACCGTTCCGCGCGGAAGCCGCGACGCTGAGGAACGGGCACCGGTCGCGCAATGTCCAGATCATTGCCTCCAATCCTCAAACCGACATCAGCCGGGTGCTCGATGAGGAATTTGCTCCGATCACCCTGCCGCCGGCCGGCATTCTGCTTTCCGAACGCCTCGCCACCCATCTTGGCCTGACCACCGGAGACCAGGTCGAGGTCGAGCTCAACGACGGACAGGGGCGCAAGGTGATGGTGCCGCTTGTCGGCGTGACCAACAGCTATGTCGGGCTGAATGCGAACATGAGCCTGGAAGCGCTTAACCGGCTGTCCGGCCAGGGCAGCCGGATATCGGGCGCGCGGGTGATCGTGGACGACAACCGGATCCTGGATCTTTACGACGAGGTCAAGCAGACCCCGGCGATCGCCTCGGTGGCGCTGCAGCGGATCTCGCTCAAGCGGTTCCGCGCAGTGATCGAGGAAAACATCGGCATCAGCATCACCATCTACGTGGCGCTGGCCGTCATCATCACCTTCGGGGTGATCTACAATTCGGCCCGGATCCAGCTGTCCGAGCGCGCCCGGGAACTGGCGAGCCTCAGGGTATTCGGCTTCACCAACCGGGAAGTGTCGAGCGTGCTTTTGACAGAGCTTGGCGTGATGGTGATCCTGGCGCAACCGCTCGGCTGGCTGATCGGCCGCAGCTTCTCGGTTCTGGTGGCCAAGGGGTTCGAAAGCGACCTGTTCCGGATACCGTTGATCATCAACCCGCCGACCTATGCCGTCTCGAGCCTGATCGTGCTTGGCGGAGCCCTGGTGTCGGCCCTGATCGTGCGCCGCCGCATCGACCGGCTCGATCTCATCCGCGTCTTGAAAACAAGGGACTGAAACCATGGCCTCTGTTGTTGCCCGAAGCCTCGCAGGACTGGCGGTCGCCGCAGCGATCGGCGGGGCGCTGTACATAGCCTTCAGTGAAAAGCCGATCCTTGTCGACCTGGCCACGGTCAACACCGGGCCGCTCAAGGTGATTGTCGCCGAAGACGG
>JAHJUC010000098.1 GCA_018829385.1 Alphaproteobacteria bacterium | reverse complement strand
TCGCCGCCCCGGTAGCAAGACTGGAAGAGAAGGCTGCATGATGAAACAGGGCAAGTGGTCCGGCCGCGACGAGAACAAGGATGCGGTGCGCGGCGAGGTCTGGGATCAGCTGGAAACCGGCGGCTACGCGATGGGGCCGACGTGGAGCCATATCCCCAACTTCATCGGCGCCGACCAGGCTGCCTGGCATCTGGCCCAGACCGAGGAATGGAAGCGTGCGAAAACGGTCAAGTGCAATCCCGATCCGCCGCAGATCCCGCTGCGGCTCAGGGCGCTTTACGAGGGCAAGATGCTCTATGCGCCAGTGCCCTATCTGACCCGGGAGTTTCCCTATCTCCGCATTGACCCGAAGGCGCTGATCGAAAAGGGCGTCTCCTTCGAACTCGCCGCCACCTCCGAAGGCTACATGATGCACGGCGAGCGGATCGGCTTTGAAGAGGTGGAACCACTGGATTTCTGCATTGTCGGCTCGGTTGCCGTAAGCCGCCAGGGCGGACGCACCGGCAAGGGCGCGGGCTTTGCCGATCTTGAGACCGGCATTTTCCGCGAGCTTGGCATTATCGGGCCGGACACGCCGATAGCGACCACGGTCCATTCCTCGCAACTGGTGCCCGACAACAAGGTCTTCATGATGGCCCATGATTCCCCGCTCGATTTCGTCGCCACCGAACAGGAGCTGATCGTCACCGGCAACACCGCCCCCCGTCCCAGGGGCGTGGCCTGGGATTTCGTCCAGGACGACCAGTTCGAAACCATTCCGTTCCTTCGCGATCTGCGTGACCGGATGACAGCCCGATGATCATCAATGATCCGAAGGTGCATGCCGAGGTGATGGCGGTCTTTGCCCGCTACGAGAAGGCCTTGATCAGCAACGACGTGGCCGTTCTCGACGAGCTGTTCTGGCAAAGCGAACACACGATCCGTTACGGCAGCGGCGAGAACCTCTATGGCGCGGACGAGATCCTCGCGTTCAGGAATGCACGGCCGTCTTCGGGCCTCGAGCGCAGCCTGTCGCGCACGGTGATAACCACCTACGGCAATGATTTCGCCACCGCGTCGACATTGTTCGCGCGCGACACCGCGCCTGGCAAGACGGGGCGCCAGATGCAGACCTGGGTGAGGATGGCCGATGGTTGGCGGGTTGTGGCCGCACATGTGAGTGTTATAGACACGCCCTGACCGAAAGGGCCTCAGGGGAATATCCGCGCAATGCCAACCAGTGCCGAGACCATACGACACGCGCTTGCGCGGCGCATTGTGAGCGGCGATCTCGAACCCGGAACCGTGCTCGATGAAACCCGTCTGGCAACCGAGTTCAGCGTCTCGCGCACGCCGGTGCGGGAGGCCCTGCGCAAGCTGGGCGCGACCGGGCTGGTGGTGCAATCGTCGCATCGGCGGACCATTGTCGCCAAGCCGGACGATCAGGAGCTTGCCAATATCTTCTTCGTCATGGCGCAGCTGGAAACCATGTGCGCCGGTCAGAGCGCGCTGGCCATGAGCACGCGGCAGCGCCATTTGCTTCAGGCCATGCATGACGAGATGGCAGCGCTGGTTCGCAGTGGCAGCGGCAAGGACTACACGCTTGCCAACGAAGCCTTTCATTCGGCGATCTACGAGGGGACCGGCAATTCCTACCTGGCGGAGCTGACCGCCAACACCCGGCTGAGGCTGCAACCGTTCCGGCGGGCACAGTTCGAAACGCCGGGAAGGCTCGCGGCCTCGCATGCCGAGCATTCCGCCGTGGTCGAAGCCATCATAAGAGCCGATCGTGATGCGGCCGAACAGGCCATGCGCGCCCATATCGGTTATGTCGAGGGCGCCTGGAAGCGCTTCTCCAGCCGGGTTCAGGAACGGCTGGCGATATAGTTCCGCCAGGATCCGAAGCCCGAGATGTCGGTCGCCTCTTCGATGGCGATGCCTTCCGCTATGAAGCCGTTGACCTGGGAGCCGTCCTCAAGCCGGACCGTGCCGATGCCGAGCGGAGTCGGCACGCCATCGACGAAGCTGCCGAAACCGGCGGCACTGAGCGCCCAGACCTCGACTTCGACAGAGACCCCTTGTGCCGGCGCCAGCCTCACCAGTCCCGGTTTTGGCGGCACGGTGCCCGAAAGCGCATAGAGCGCGTAGTCGGGGGCGGTGCGGGTTGCGGCAACCAATCGCGCCTTGCGGCTCGTCAGCTCATGGTTGAGCGGCATCCCGCTCAGATGCGCGCCGACGACGCAGATCAGGATTTCGCCGGGGCGGGATGCAATTCCGTTTGCCTCGATCACCCCGCTTTCGAGCCTCTGGGCCACCCCGGCAAGAAAGGCATCGGAACCCGCAGGCCCGATCAGGGTGAGCGAGGAGGGCAGGCCATCGGAGCGTTCACCGACCGGGACCGAGATCGCCGCCAAGTCGAGCAGATTGACGAAGTTGGTGTAGGTGCCGAGATTTGAATTGAGCTGCACCGGATCGGCCTCGACTTCCGCCACGGTGTAGGCCGCCGGAAGCGTCGGCACGGCAAAACAGTCGAGCCTGTCGATCACCGGTGCGACCTGCCGCTTCATGTCAGCCAGCTTGTAGATCGCATCGAAGGTGTCCACGGCGGAGATTTTCGAGGCGCCGCTGATGATCTTGTAAGTGACGGGATGCAGCGCGGAGGGATTGCTTTCGATCAGGTTCCGGACAGCATGATAGCGTTCGGCCACCCAGGGGCCTTCGTAAAGCAGTCGCGCGACGGCGTGGAACGGTTCGAAATCGATCTCCTCGATCTCGCCTCCGAGCGCGGCAAGGGTTTCGAGATCGGCCTCGTAGGCCGCCTGTGCGGCGGCATCGCCAAAGAACTGCCGCTGATCACGTTGCGGAACGCCGACGGTGAATGATTTTCCCGGCGCAGCCACGCCCGCGCCAGGAAGTTGACGCGACATGAAATCGGCTGCGTCATAGGCTTGCGCCACGGAGGCCGCAAGCGCCGCATCCGCGGTTTTGGCGGCGAAGATCGAAATGGTGTCGAGCGTCCGGCAGGCGGGCATCATGCCGGTTGCCGAAAGCATGCCAAGGCTCGGCTTGAGCCCGACAATCCCGTTGAGACCGGCGGGGATCCTGCCCGAGCCCGCGGTGTCGGTGCCGAGCGAAAACGCGGCAATGCCGGCGCCGACGGCGACTGCGGACCCCGAACTCGATCCGCCG
>JAHJUC010000684.1 GCA_018829385.1 Alphaproteobacteria bacterium | reverse complement strand
GGGCTGCCGGAAATCGAGGGCGCGGCAGCCATCAGCACCATCGCGGTCGCCAGCGTGCCGTCCAGGCCAAGGGCAAGAAAGACGCCCGCCAGCACCAGCGGCAGCAGCAACTGGTAGACAGCCACCAGCCGCAACGAGATGTGGATGTCGGCCAGACTGCCGCGCGCCGCCGACGGCCCGATGCGCAGCGCCGCCACCCCCAGCATGCAGGCAACCAGTTCTGGCAGCACGCCGCGCACCATGCCGGCCAACCCCGGCAACAGGATACCGGCAACCAGGCCGGCGATGAGGACAAGACGGCCGTGCCGGGCGGTGGCGATGAGCAGCGCCTGCAGCGCGCCCATCACGTGAGCCCCCGCACGATCAGGATCACCGCCGCGATCCCTGAGATCGCCATCAGCGCCGGGCGGAACCGGCTGTCGAGGCGCCCGCCGATGCGGCGCGCTGCCCAGATTCCGGCCAGCATCGGCGGTACCATCGCCAGCGCCAGATAGATATCCCCCACATGCGCCCAGCCGCTCAGCGCCAGCCCGGCAAGCGAGGCCGCGCAGCCGAACGCGAAGAACGCTGACAGCGTCGGTCGCGCCTCTCCCGGCTTTCGGTCCTGGTAGATCAGCGCCAGCGGCGGCGCACCAACGGAGGTGATGGTGCCCATCAGCCCCGAAAGCCAGCCCATCGACATCAGGCTGAAATGCGAGAACCGCCAGCGCCAGCCGCCAAGCGAGAGAGTGACGGCAATACCCACCATGATGCCGAACACCAGCATGAAGGCCTTGCGGTCTGTGAGCTGCGACAGCACCAGCGCGCCGCAGGCCACGCCGATCAGCCGCCCGGCAATGCCGATGCCGACTTCCGGCCAGATGATCGAGCCGCGCTCCCGCCAACCGCCCATGCTTGCGGTGACCATGCCGATGATCAGCGTCGGCACCGGCACCAGATGCGGGTCGATCAGGGCCAGCAGCGGCGCGGCGGTCAGCCCGAATCCCATGCCGAGCCCCGCCTGCACCACGCTTGCGGCCGCGACGATGACAAAGACGGCCAGCAGCAGCCAAGGCTGGTCGGAAAGAGGGAAGCCGCCGGATATCACTTAGGGCGCTTCGTTTTGGGAGAGGCTCATGAAGCGCATTACCTCGCGGCAGTCTGGCGAATATTGTCGGGCAGCCAGGTTGCAAGATCGGGGAAGGCGATCAGCACGAACACCATCAGCACCATGATCAGGAACATCGGAAAGGCCGCGCGCGAGATGAAGCTCATCTCGTGTCCGGTCATGCCCTGGAGCACGAAAAGGTTGAAGCCGATCGGCGGGGTGATCTGCGCCATTTCCACCACGACGACGATGAAGATGCCGAACCAGATGATGTCGATCCCGGCCTGGCGGATCATCGGTTCGACAACGGCGATGGTCAGCACCACCGACGAGATGCCGTCCAGGAAGCAGCCAATGATGATGTAGAACACCAGGAGCGCCATCAGGAGTTCGAACCTCGAGAGTTCGAGCGAGCCGATCCATTCGGCCAGCGCCCGCGGCAATCCGGTGAAGCCCATCGACAGCGACAGGAACGCAGCCCCCGAAAGGATCAGAGCGATCATCGCCGATGTGCGCATCGCCCCCATCAGGCTCTCGATGAATGTCGTCCGGTTGAGCGAGCCCTGCGCGATGGCGAGCAGCATGGCGCCGATCACCCCGATGGCCGCCGCCTCGGTCGCCGTCGCATATCCAAGATACATCGATCCGATCACCGCGGCGATCAGCAGCAGCACCGGGATCAAAAACCGCGAATTGGCAAGTTTCTCGCCAAACGACATCCGCGGTTCTTCCGCCGGATTGTAATTACTCGAGAATTTCGAATAGAGCCCGACATAGGCCATGAACATCAGCGCCAGGATCAGGCCGGGAACAATGCCGGCCATGAACAGCTTGGTGATCGATTCATTGATCGTCACGCCATAGACGATCAGCGTCAGCGACGGCGGGATCATCAGGCCGAGCGTGGCAGCGCCCGCCAGCGTGCCGATCACCATGTGCTCGGGGTAATCCCGCCTGCGCAACTCCGGGATCGACATCTTGCCGACGGTGGTCAGCGTCGCCGCCGACGAACCGGAAACAGCCGCGAACACGGTGCAGCCGACCACATTGGTGTGCAGCAGCCCGCCAGGCAGCCGCGCCATCCAGGGCGACAGGCCGCGAAACATGTCCTCCGACAGCCGCGTCCGGAACAGGATCTCCCCCATCCAGATGAACAGCGGCAGGGCGGTCAGCGACCATGATGAGGCCGAGCGCCAGATGATCGTCATCATGGCGTCGCCGGCAGGGCGCAGCGTGAACAGCTCCATTCCCAGCCAGGCGACGCCAAGCAGCGCCAGCCCGACCCAGACCCCGGTGCCGAGCAGCAGGAACAGGACAAAAAGAAAAACGATGATCGGTGCAATCTCAGCCATGGTTCGCCCTACTCCGCATGGCTCTGCTCGACCAGATCAGACCCGATATTGTCGCGTCTGGTCGCAAGCAGCGTGATCAGATTGTCGGCAAAGCAGACCGCCAGCAGCACCGCGCCGATCGCCATCGGCGTCTGCACGATCCACAGTGGCGTGGCGTCCTG
>JAHJUC010000683.1 GCA_018829385.1 Alphaproteobacteria bacterium | reverse complement strand
CGGACTATTGCCTTTGTTTTTGTTGTTGCGGGCGGCAGTTCAAGCCATTCCGCTGGTTGACTGTCCTTTACAGCCCCGAACTGCCCGGTGACAAGCCCGCGCGGCGCCTGGAGCTGCGAATAGGCCCGAAACCCCGGTTTCAGGAGCAGGCCGCAGCCTTCACCCATACACTGTCTGGCCAGGCCATTGGCAAAGCTTTCGCCGGCGCGGCCCATTGTCCACAAGCGATTGCCGTGGAATTGCGGCATGCTGCGGTCCGCAAGGCCCCGTGCTGCGTGTTGCCGGGTGAGGTTTTAGCAAACGGTGCTTTCGCATTGCCGCATGTTGGCGATCTTGCCAAGCAGCACCTCTTCACCAACCGCGCCGAACACGGCTTCGTTGCCGATAACGAAGGAGGGCGTGCCCGAAATGCCCAGCGCATTGGCCAGCTCATAGGTCTGGCGGATCGACTGATCGATTGCCGGGTCGTCCATTCCGGCTTTCAGCGCGGCCTCGTCGACGCCGAATTCCTTGGCGACTTCAATGGCATGAGCTTCGGTGGCGCGGACATCGCCGCCGAGCAGCTTGATGTGGTATTCGCCATACTTCTCCGGCGCGAGCGCACGGAACGACATGGCGACCCGGTGGGCTGCAAGAGAGTCCGGGCCGAGGATCGGAAACTCCTTGAGCACGAAGCGCACATTCGGATCCTTGTCGATCAGGGCGAGCATGTCATTCATCGCGCGTTTGCAGAAACCGCAATTGTAATCGTAGAACTCGACCACGGTGACGTCGCCTTCGGGATTGCCGAGCACGATGTCTTCGGGGGCGTTGAAGATCGCCTCCTTGTTGTCGGCGATCGCGGCCTGGGCCATCAGCCGGCTTTCCGCTTCCTTCTTGATCTCCAGCGCCCGGCTCATCTCTTCGACGATTTCCGGGTTCGCCAGAAGATACTCGCGGATGAAGGCTCCGAACTCCTGCTTCTGGGCATCGTCAAGTGCCGCAGCCGGCAGCGGCAGCGCCGTCGACATGCCGATGAGAAGAGCGGCCGTCAGGCCCTTGCGGTTCAGAAATGCCATGTCGATCTATCCTTGTCCCTGTCCATGCGGGTCGCGTCCGGCGCGCCGCAGAAGCTTTCTAGTTTCCGATGGTTAAGATGTCATTGGCGCGGATGGCGCCAGGTGAACCCTTTGGCAGCTTCTGCAGGGCGCGGGCGGCGAACACCTTGGCCTCCCTGGCATTGCCGGCGCGAAAGTTCCCCTCGGCCATGATCAGCTCGGCATTGGCGATGTCGCCGGTCTGGCCATAGGCCTGGGAAAGATTGCGGTAGGCGGTGAAGTTGTCGGGGTCGGCCTGGACGGCCGCCCGCAATTCCTCGATCGCGCGGTTCATGTTTCCCGGCTTGCCCGATGCCACCAGCGCAAACCCGAGACGCGCCCTGATCAGCGGCGACTTGGTCCGGTCCAGCTTGACGGCCTGGGAGAACGCCTTGATCGCCTCGTCGCTTTTGCGCAGCTTGAGCAGAACTTCGCCGCGAAACTCGTGGAAATAGGGATTTCCGGGTTTTTCCCGGATCAGCGCATCCAGCTTTTTCAGCGATGCGACCGAATTGCCCGAAAGGTCGGTGGCAATGGCGTCGCCATAGCGCGCCGCCAGCGAGCCCCGGTCCTGAGAGAACATCCGCGCCACCGCGGCGGCGCCGCCCGAATAGGCGGCGATCTTGGCGCGCATCAGTTGATGCCGTTCATTGAGCTGCTGCGGGTCCGTGGTCTCGAAATACTTGCTCTTGCGCGCCAGTTCTTCCAGTAGCGCGATGCGCTCGCGCGGCAGCGGGTGGCTGACCTGGTAAGGGTCCACCTGAACGCCGGAGAGAGACAGGCTTTGGGAAAACCGCTGGAACGTGGTCAGCATGCCCTGCATCGATTGCCCGGTGGCGTTGAGATAGCGGGCGGCTGCCTGGTCGGCGTTCATTTCCTCCGAGCGGCGATAGCTCAGGAGATTGCGCTGAACCAGTGTCGGCGTCGCCGTGATCAGCGCCCCGCCCACCTCGGCGCCGCCAGCGGTGCCGGAGATGCTGCCTGCCGCAAGCGCGCCGACGCCGAGCAGGCCGCCGACGATGGCCAGCGTCTTGGCGGCGGCGATCTGTTCGCGCAGTCTCTGCTGATGGCCGCCGGCCAGGTGACCCGCCTCGTGCGCGATCACCCCGATGATCTCGTTGGGCACGGTGGAATCGGCAAGTGCGCCGGTGTTGATGAACATCCGTTGCCCGTCGACGAAGGCGTTGAAAGCCGGATCGTTGACCAGCACGATCTGCACCCGGCTCGTCTTCAGCCCGGCGGCCTTGAAGATCGGGCTCGCATAGTCCTTGAGCAGGGTTTCGATTTCCGCATCGCGGACCACCGCGACCCGTCCCTGTGCATGAGCCGGCACCGCAAGCGAGAAGGAGACCATTGCAGCCGTCGCCGTGGCAACTGCGCGGCGCAGCCACCCTGTCTTGCTGGTGCTTGAATGTCGCGCCCGGGCAACTTCCGCCATCATGCCTGATGTCCTCGTCATGTTGTTGAAAGGTAATGACTGAGTCTGGAAAAGCAATCGCTGATCCTGACCAGATCATCAAACTCTCGCTCTTGTGATGGCCACGACAATCGGGCATTTGTGCGGCCATCCGCGGTTGCCCGGCACGCCGGTGGAGGCGATATTGCCGCACCCCGGCCGGGAAGCACGACGCCACTGACGATTGAGCCCAGGTCCGGCGTGCCGGTTTGCGGGCAGAGGAGTTCGAGTTTTGACAATTCAGCGCAAGCCATCGGTCGAGCCGTTTCACGCCATGGACGTCCTGGCCGAAGCGACGCGTCTCAAGCGGGAGGGCAAGCCTGTCATCTCCATGGCGGTGGGACAGCCGGCCCATCCGGCGCCGTCCACCGCCAGGGCCGCCGCCCGGCGCGCGCTCGAGGCCGGAGGTCTCGGCTATA
The DNA here is from genome assembly GCA_018829385.1 of Alphaproteobacteria bacterium. Taxonomy (GTDB): domain Bacteria; phylum Pseudomonadota; class Alphaproteobacteria; order Rhizobiales; family Rhizobiaceae; genus Hoeflea. The sequence continues at coordinate 1,503 of JAHJUC010000683.1, read as the reverse complement.
CCGATGCGCTCGGCATCAGGAGCCTGCGTCAGGCGATCGCCGCGCGGTACCGGACTCTCTACAATGTGGATCTGGATCCGCAGCGCGTCGCCGTCACCACCGGATCGTCGGCGGGCTTCAATCTGGCTTTCCTGCAGCTTTTCAGTCCCGGGGACCTGGTGGTGATCACCCGGCCCGGTTACCCGGCCTATCGCAACATCCTGTCGGCCCTGGGGCTCAAGGTGGTCGAGATTGCGGTCGGCGCCGACACCGGCCACGCGCTGACGCCTGCGGCCATCGAGGCGGCGGAGCGCGAGACCGGCTTGCGCGTTGCCGGCGTGCTGATTGCCAGCCCGGCCAATCCCACCGGCGCGGTTCATTCCAGGCAGGCCATCGCCGAACTCGACGCCTGGTGCGCCGGGCGCGGCGTGGCCTTCGTCTCCGACGAGATCTACCACGGCCTGACCTGGAGCGGGGAAGAAACCACGGCGCTCTCGGTGTCCGACAACGCCGTGGTGATCAACTCGTTCTCGAAATATTTCTGCATGACCGGCTGGCGCATCGGCTGGATGGTGCTGCCCGAGGATCTGGTGCGGCCCGTCGAATGCCTGGCGCAAAGCCTCTATATCAGCCCACCCGAACTCTCCCAGATCGCCGCCGAAGCGGCACTCGACGGGATCGAGGAGATGGAGGCGGTTCGCGAGGGATACCGGCAGAACCGGTCGCTGCTTGCCGAACGGCTTCCGGCGCTCGGTTTGCCGTTTGCGGCGCCCATGGACGGGGCCTTCTACGCCTGGGTGGATGTGGCGGGGTACACCAATGACTCCATGGCCTTCGCCCGGCAGATGCTTTCGGACATCCATGTCGCGGCGACGCCGGGGCGGGATTTCGATCCGGTCGATGGCACCCGCTTCATGCGGTTTTCCTATGCCGGCAGTCACACCGACATGATCACCGCGCTCGACCGCATGCAGGGCTGGCTGGCGACGCGATAGGGTTCTTCGCCGTGTCAGATGTGCAGAAAAGCAAGCAAATAGAATTAGATATAAAAGACAGCTAATAAACTAATATAACTGGCTTGCGCGGATCTCTGGACCCGCGGTGCTTTTGCAGGAAGCGAAAAAAACCGGCGTATGAGCGCCGGTTTTCTTGTCTCGTCCTGTGCTCAGGCTCAGAAGAACCCGCGCTTCTGCCACCAGCCGGCTTTCTTCGGCTTCTTCGCCTCGTCCGTTCCGTTCGAGGAGGTGACCACCGGTGCTGTGGCAATCGCCGCGAGATCAGTGCGCGCACGACGGTCGGCCGCCGTTTCCCCGCTCTTCTCTTCGCCTTCGCCACTCTCCGAAGTGACTTCTTCGGGTGCAACCTCGGCCTCGGTCTCGGTTTCGGCGTCCGGGTAGACTTCCGGGCTGACGTCCGCTTCGGCTGCCGCTGCTTCCGACGCTTCTTCTGCCGCCTTGTCGGCCGCGATCTGCGCCTTGGTCCGGCGCTTCTTGCGGGCCGGCTTGGCAGGCGCTTCGTCCTCGG
>JAHJUC010000682.1 GCA_018829385.1 Alphaproteobacteria bacterium | reverse complement strand
GAGCATCAGTCCACCGACGGATCCAAGAAACACGACGTAAAGCAGCGAGATGATCAGATCCAGCTGGCCAAGACGGCGCAGCATGGAGAATATCTGTATGCCGACCGTCGCGCCGGCCAGACCGCCGACCAGCAGCACAAGCCCGAGCTTGATATCGAGCGTGCCCCGCCGGAAATGCGCCAGGGCACCCGAAACCGACGAGGCGACAACCTGGTTGGCGCCGGTGGCAACCGCGACGGCGGGCGGAATATTGTAGAAGATCAGGAGCGGCGTGATCAGGAAGCCGCCGCCGACGCCAAACATGCCGGACAGGAAACCCACTGCCGCGCCCATCCCGAGGATGACGAAGATATTGACCGACAATTCTGCGATCGGCAGGTAAATGGTCACCTTGCGCCCCCGGGCGTCAATGACAGGAAAAGGGTTGTGCCGGGGATAGTCCGACAGAACGGTTTTGCGCGTTTCGGCGGTGCGAGTCAAATAGGTTGACGTCTTCCGGGCACGGTTTTGCCGGTGTGGGCGAAGTTTTCCGCGCCAACCGGGACATGGAGGTTCCGCCCGCGCTGCGGGATGCACAACCGGGTGCGGTAAGATCTTGAATCGACGTATATTCGAGGCCGCTCAATTGACCCGCTCACGAGAGCACGCGCACCGATGGCGCGGCCGCGAGAGCAGACATTTCACAGCGATTTCCGGGTGGCGGGACGACGGCCCCGCAAACCCATTCAGCCGTTGCGCTCGAGCAGTTCCCTGACCAGCTTGTCGTCGATTTCACCGGTCGGTTCCATGCCTATGGAAGCCTGGAACTGCTTGATCGCAGCAACTGTCTTCTTGCCCATCACGCCATCGGGTGGGCCGGCATCGAAACCATTGTTGTTGAGAATGCCCTGGATGTTGCGGATCGCCTTGCTCATGTCGACCGACGCGGTTTCGGTGGATGCCCCCTGCCAAGAAGCAGGGACTTCAACCTCGTTGGCGTCCGGATCAATCGGTTGCGCCATCCAGTTGGCGACCGAAGCACGGGCCGCCTCGACCTGCTCGGGGCGCAGCGCGTTGAACACTTCATCGCGCTTGACCGCGGCATCCTTGTCGCCGTCATTGGCAGCGATGGCGAACCATTTGTAGGATTTTTCCAGGTCGCGCGGAACGCCGTCGCCGCGGGCATAGAGGATCGCGAGGTTGACCTGGCTGTCACGGACGCCGACTTCGGCGGCGCGGCCGAACCATTCAGCGGCGTTCTCGTAATCCGGCACGGCGCCGGCCGTGGCATAGAGCACTGCGAGATTGTGCATCGCACTGGCGTTGCCCTGCTCGGCTGCGAGCTGGTACCATTTCTTGGCGGCATCGAGATCGCGCTCGAGGCCACTGCCCTTTTCGTAGAAATTGGCAATCCGGTACTGCGACGGTGCGTGACCAAGATCGGCGGCGCGCTGATACCAGGTCGCCGCTGAGTTGAGATCGACCGGTACGCCGCGGCCTTCGGTGAAGCGGGCGCCGATTTCATAGAAAGCCAGCGGATTGCCGGCAGCTGCGGCGGCCTTGAGCGCGCCGGTCGCCGCATCCTGTGGCAGCGCATCCAGCGCGGCGGTCAGCATCTCATCGCTGACGGGCGCCGCTTCTTCAAGAGGGGTGATTGCCGCCGTGGATTCCAGTGATGTCGCTTCCGGCGCCATTTCCGTCATCTGCGACTGCGGATCCGAGCCGGGTTCGATCACCCTCACCTCGGGCAATCGTGCTTCGACGACGGGCTGTTGATCCTGCGTTTCGGCCATCATGTCCGGACCACCGCCGGACATCGAGGTCTGCTCGACGGTATCGGCGGGCTCGACAATTGCCGGCTCGACGGCCGCGATTTCCTCGTTGCCCCCGGAAATGAGGCCGGAAACCAGCGGGAAGGACATGATCGCCAGCAGAACCGCGCCGGCTGCCATCAGGATCGGACGGCGGCGCGACTTGAGCACCTCAAGCATTCCGCCACCACCGCTCTTGCGGCTCTTGCCGATGGTTTCCACTTCGGCGGCAGCGGCCATGGCGGCGCGGCGGGCGGAGGCGAGAAACTCGGATTTTTCCGAACCATTGTCGGCCGGGCTGCCGCCGCGCTGGCGTTCGGCAGCCTGGGCTTCGCGCACCTTCTGCAGGATGCGGTTGATGTCCGGCGCGCCCGATCCGGGCTCGAGCGGCATATTGGCGGTCTCCGCGTCAAGTTCCATCGATGGATCAAGCGGCGGAGAATCATCTTCGGTAAACTGCGGCTCGGCCTGGGTCTTGGACTGGTCCTTGCCCGGCCTGATGCGCGCTGCCAGACCCGAGAGGAAAGACCTTTCGCCGCTGCTGCTGGACCGCGAACCCCCTTCGTCGTCGTGAGCTTCCGCCTCCTGGCTGTTCGCGTAGGCTGCGGCCAGTGCTGCGGCCTCGGAGGGAGAGCGGGCCGGTTGCGCCTTGGTCTCCACATGGGGACGGCTGATCCCGGAAGTCGCGTCCTCATGGTCTTCGGCCAGGTGCATGGCATCGTCAAGCGACCGGACCGAGGCCTGCGGCATCGAAACCTCGCCCATGTCCTGCGCACCAGCAGCAGTCTGTTGAAACGCCGGCGAGGAAGCATCGAGGCGTTCCAGGCGCCCGGCGATCTTCAGCATGGTTTCCTGGACGGCCTCGAACGCACGGGTGGTGCGGTCTTCGGTCTTGCGGCTCAGACCTTCCAGCGCCTTGAGATCGTCGGCCAGCGCAGTGATGACTTCCATGTTAGCGAGCGATTGCGGCGACGGGGCGCTGCCCATCTGGCCGGAATAGGCCGACAACGCCGCTTCCGCGGCCTGACGGGCGGCTTCGACAACGAATTCATCGCTGGTTGCCAGGTGTTCTTCGATGGAGGCCAGGCGTTCTTCGAAAGCCTCGGTTCCCGCACCCGCGGGTGCCGAGCTGATCAGGCGGGAAAGATTGGCGATCTGGTCTTCGAGGCCGCGCATCGCCTGGTCGCTCGGACCGGCGCCGGCATTGCTCGACATGTCGAGCCGGTCGGCGATGTCGGCCAGCCGGGCTTCCAGGTTCTCGATCCCGGGCATCAATGCCGGCACCTGATCCAGATAGGGCCGGTCAAGCCGGGCCGAGATTTCAGCCAGCTGGGCTTCGACGTTCTCCAGCCCGCTTACCGGCTGCATGGCGTTGCCGGCGGCGGAGACTTCAGCCTGCTGCAGCCTGTCCGCAATCTCGGCCAGCCGGGCGTCGAGTGTTTCAAGACCAGGCAGCGGATCAATGCTGCGCGACACGGTGGCTTCGGCGCGGCCGATCAGCGCTTCCAGACGTCCGATGACAGCCTCCGGCACGGCGCCGGCCTGCGGCGCCGGGATCGAAAGGCTTTCGATCTGATGGGCCAGATTGTCCAGCCGGGCGATCAGGGATTCATCCACGCCGCGTGCGTCGAGAGCCTCGATCCTGCCGGTGATGTCGTTGAGATATTCGGCCAGCTCCGGCATGCGGTCGTCGCGGGCGCCGTGCTCGAGATAGGACTGGAGATTTTCAATCCGCGCGTCCAGGCGGGCAATGGCTTCCTCGTCGGCCAACTGGGCAACGCGCGCCGCAAGATGCTCGATACGGCTGCCGATCTCGGTTTCGACGGAGGCAGGCTCGAGTTCATCGATCTTCTGGGCGACTGAGGCCAGACGGGCTTCAAGCCGCTCGAACGGAGCATTGTTGACGGCGGCCGACACAGGAGCCGGCAGGGCCGCGATGGCGCGGGTGATTTCATCAAGCCGCGCGCCGAGCAGATCGAACTGTTCCGGCAAATCCGGGCTGGCGGACACGGCCTGCCGTGTCATCGTCTCGATTGCCTGCGAAAGCTGGGCGATCTTGTCTTCGATTGCCTGTCCCTGACCGGATGCGGGCATGCTCGCCAGGAATTCGCGGATTTCGTCAACGCGATAGGCCAGATTGACGAGCTCCTCGCGGAGCGCGGCCATGTCGAGGCCGGAGACCTGCTCCTCCATGGACTGCCAGCGGGATTCAAGCGAGCGGACACTCTCGTCCCGGGCCAGCTGATCGACCATGTCGCGCATGGAATCGAGTTCCAGCCTGAGCGCGTCCGCGCCGCCGTCCCGAGTGCCGAGCGCGTCGATGGAAGCCGAAATGCCGGCGAGATCCCGGCGCAGTTCGCTCGGGAGCGACTGATCGCGGGCTTCCTTGCGCAGCTCGCCCATCTCGCGGCGGAGCGCTGTCATTTCATTGATGAGCTGTTGGCTCAGGTCGGGTCTTGGATCCTGACGCGCGGCGGAGAATGGGTCGGCGGCGGTCTTGCGGGCTGGCTGGCGGGTTTGCGCTTCGCGGCCGGCGGGTATCGCTGCGGCATGCGACGGTGTAGCAGCCTTGACCGACCCGCCACGCTGCGCCTCTTCAAGCGCGCGCTGCCGGGCACGAATGTCATCCAGAAGATCGCCGCCCAGACCGGAAGACTGCGGCTTTGGCGCCGCGCCTTGAGGAGCCTTTGCCGGGTACCTGCCGGTAGCGGCTGCGGTGCCGCCGCGGCCCATCATCGTTTCAATCCGCGCTTCCAGGTTCTCGATTGTGCGATTGAGCGAATCCAGCGAGGATCCGCCTGCACCCGGCCTGCTTGAATGAGATCGCGATCCGTTCATTTTTGTTTCCGCTTCGCGTTGTTGACCAGGGCCTGACGCCCCACCCCCGTCCGCAGCACATCCATATCGCTCTCCGGGCCGCAGGGAAAAATCCCGACACCGAAAAGCCAGACTTCAAACCGGCAACAACAAGATACAACGAATCCGGGCTTACTGCTCTTCGCGCCCACATTCTGCGAAACGTGGTAAACAACCCGTTAACCAAGGTTACTTTTCTTCTGTCCGGGTGCATGAAACCGCGGCGACTTGACGTGACGTAAGGTATAATGTCACACCGCGATCGAGCTTTTCGGAAAACTGGAAAATGGCGGCTTTGGCCAACGATGAACGAAATGAGTGACAGCAGCGCGGACCATGACGAGGCGGTCTACAGAATTGGCGACCTGGCCGAGGAATTCGGCGTCACGCTGAGGACCTTGCGGTTTTACGAGGACAAGGGCCTGCTCAAACCGACACGGGTCGGGGTCACGCGGCTTTTCTCAAAACGCGACCGGGCCCGTCTCAAGCTGATTCTTCTGGGCAAGCGGGTCGGGTTTTCGCTGACCGAGGTCAAGCGGATGATCGATCTGTATGATCCGCGCGGCAAGAATGTCACCCAGCTCAAGGTGGCCCTGTCAAAGGGCGAGGCGCAGATGCGGGTGCTCGAGGACCAGCGCGCCACCATCAATACCGCCATCGAAGAGCTTGAACGGACCATCGCTGTGGTCCGCGAGATGCTGGCCGAATCAGAATAGACGCAAGCCGGCCACCAGCGCTTTCACGATAACCCGCTCAAAAGGCGGGTTTTTTGTTGCCAGTCGCTTCCGCCGTCCCGGCTCGAGGCGCCACGGCGCCCGCTTGCCGGCACTGCGAAGGGTCCAATTTGATTCACCCGGTCTCCTGTTTTTTTGATTTTCTGGAAGGCTGCCATCAAAAATTCACTGGTTTTTGAGAGATTTTGGGATCAGGATGCAGAAACAGATCTGATTTGCTCCGTTTTTGACGTTTACGCAAACGTCAAAGTTTAGTATGCAGCGGTACGGGGATCGCCGGGCTATCGTGCCCGAGGCGACGAAACTACAAGGGATGAGGATCCATGCCAGTCTTCAAGGCGCCGGTCGATGACACGCTTTTCATTCTCAATGATGTGCTCGGATACGAGCGCTACATGAATCTGCCGGGATTTGCGGATGCAAGCCCGGACATCGTCGAGGCCATCCTGCAGGAAGGCGCGCGCATCTCCGAAGAGGTGCTGTTTCCGCTCAACCAGGTCGGCGACCAGGAAGGCTGCACCCGGCATGACGACGCGACCGTGTCGACGCCGAAGGGTTTCAAGCAGGCCTACAAGCAATATTGCGAAGGCGGCTGGCTCGGCCTTGCCGCGTCTCCGGACTATGGCGGCCAGGGCCTGCCGTATGCGCTGCACACGGCCGTTTCCGAGTACATGATCTCGGCCAACCTGTCGCTGATGATGTATCCCGGCCTGACCCAGGGCGCGGTGGCCGCGATCAACGAGCATGGCTCGGAAGAGCAGAAGGCCAAGTACCTGCCCAAGATGATCGAGGGCACCTGGACCGGCACCATGAACCTGACCGAGCCGCATTGCGGCACCGATCTGGGCCTGCTTCGCACCAAGGCGGTGCCGCAGGGTGACGGCAGCTACAAGATTTCCGGCCAGAAGATCTTCATCTCCGCCGGCGAACACGACATGTCCGACAACATCATCCACCTGGTTCTGGCCCGCATCGAGGGTGCGCCGGAAGGGGTGAAGGGTATCTCGCTGTTCATCGTGCCGAAGTTCATGGTCGGCGATGACGGATCGCTGGGCGAGCGCAACCCGGTCACCTGCGGCTCGCTTGAAGAAAAAATGGGCATCCACGGCAACGCCACCTGCGTGATGAACTACGACGAAGCCACCGGCTACCTGATCGGCACCGAGAACGCCGGCCTGAAGGCGATGTTCGTGATGATGAACGAGGCCCGACTCGGCGTTGGCCTGCAGGGCCAGGCGATGGGCGAAATCGCCTACCAGAACGCCGTTGCCTATGCACGCGAGCGTCTGCAGGGTCGCTCGCTGTCGGGACCGAAGGCGCCGGACAAGAAGGCCGATCCGATCATCGTGCATCCCGACGTGCGCCGCACCTTGATGACCATCCGCGCCTTCAACGAGGCCGGACGCGCCTTCATGCTGTGGACCGCGCTCAAATCCGATGTCGCCCACAAGTCCGAAGTCGAAGCGGACGTCCAGCAGGCCGATGACCTGCTGACGCTGGT
>JAHJUC010000681.1 GCA_018829385.1 Alphaproteobacteria bacterium | reverse complement strand
CGCCATCGGCACGCGGCTGCAGGATTTCACCACCGGCTCCTGGACCGCCTTCGACAAGGAGGCGAAACTGGTGTCCCTCAACGCCGCGCGGCACGATGCGTCCAAGCACCTGTCGCTGCCGGTGGTCGGCGACGCGAAACTCGGAATCGAAGCGCTCGATGCGGCGCTCGGCGGCTATAGTAGCCCGGCGGACTGGACCGGCTTCGCGCAAGCCCAGCGCAAGGCCTGGGACGCCTATGTCGCAGGCAATGTGGCGCATGGCAACCGGCCCAACTCCTATGCGCAGGCCATCGGCGTGGTCAACGCGCTCTGCGATGCCCGCGACCGGGTTGTCACCGCCGCAGGCGGGCTGCCGGCGGAAGTCACCGCCAACTGGCGCACGCTCGATATCGGTACGGTCGACGTCGAGTTCGGCTTTTCCTGCATGGGCTACGAGATCGCCGGCGGCTGGGGCGCGCGCATCGCGCAGTTCGAGCGCGAGCCGGACAAGGACACCATCGTCTTCGTCGGCGACGGTTCCTACCTGCTGATGAATTCCGACATCTATTCCTCGGTGCTGAGCGACCGCAAGCTGATCGTGCTGGTGCTCGACAATGGCGGTTTTGCCGTCATCAACAAGCTGCAGACCAACACCGGCAACGAGAGCTTCAACAACCTGATTGCCGATTGCCCGACGGTTTCCGAGCCCTTCGCGGTGGATTTCGAGGCCCATGCGGCGGCGATGGGTGCGATTGCCGAAACAGTCTCCAACCCGGCGGAAATGGGCGAGGCTTTCAAGCGCGCCAAGGCGAGCCCAAAGACCCATGTCATCGTCATGAAGGTCGATGCCTATGACGGCTGGACCACCGAAGGCCATGCCTGGTGGGAAGTCGGCACGCCGCATGTCACCGGCAACGCCAAGGTCCGCGCTGCGCATGAAGAGGTGGAATCCTCCCGCGCCAAACAGCGCAAGGGTGTCTGAGATGAAACGCTTTACCGCGCACACGGCCGATCCGGACACGATCATCGAGGAATTGCTCAATGGCGGCGGCGCCGTCGCCATCTCCGGCCTGTTCACGCCTCAGGATATTGCCGAAGCCCGCGCCATCGTCATGGCGCATTCGGAGAACGAGACCGAGAAGGTCACGCATTTCCAGGGCGCGGCAGAGCAGGAGGGCAGGATCAGCCTGCAGCGCCGGGTCTGGAACCTGCTCGCCAAGGGTGAGGTGTTCTCGAGGATGGCGGCGCATCCGGTGCTGATGGACATCCTGCGCAAGTTCCTCGGCACCGAATTCATCATGGGCTCGATCGCCGCCAACCGGATCCTGCCGGGCGGGCCGGGGCAGGAGCCGCATGTCGACTATCCCTATTGGGATTTCCACAAGCCCGAGACCCATCCGGTGGGCTTCAACGGCTCGTTTCCGATGAATGCCCAGGTCTCGGTGATCCTCGATCCGTTCACCGAGGAAAGCGGCGCCACGGCTTACGTGCCTGGAAGCCAGAAGCAGCTGCGCTATCCGGTGACCGAGGATCGCTTCTTCGAGCGCTGCGAGCGAATGCTGGGCGAGCCTGGCGATGTCGCGCTGTTTTACGGCGTGACCTGGCATTGCGCCATGCCCAACCGGTCGGACCACGACCGCAGCGCCATCCTGATCCAGTACCTGCCCAAATGGGTCAAGCCGATGGAGGATATGCCCGCGGCGCTGCCGCAGTCATTCCTCGATGCGGCGAGCCCCGACATGCGCCAGCTTCTGGGGCTTAATTATCCCTATCCGGAAGTGCTCGATGCGGCGCGCGCCGGCAATGCGGAAGGCCGGGCATGAGCGTTCTCGACGGCATCAAGGCCCGCAATTTTCTCGTCATCGGCCGGGTCGGGATGGATCTGTCGCCCGATCCCGCGGGCACCCGCACGCGGGACGCAAGTTCGATGATGGTGGCGATGGGCGGATCGAGCGCCAACATCGCCGCGGGCCTGGTCAAGTTCGGCTGCAAGGCGGCGCTGGTGACTTCGGTCTCGGACGATGCCGTCGGCTGGTATTGTCTCAACCAGCTCGATCACTACGGCGTCGATAGCAGCCACGTGAAAAAGATCACCGGCGAATACCGGACGTCGCTGGCGGTCTACGAGACCCGCATCGAGGAACATCAGAGCGTCATCTATCGCAACAATGCGGCCGACTTCCAGATG
>JAHJUC010000680.1 GCA_018829385.1 Alphaproteobacteria bacterium | reverse complement strand
TTCGAGTGGAAAGGCGCCCACAATCAGGTGACGTTCAGCCCCGACGGGCGGTTTCTGGTCACCGCCATGCAGGAAAACGCGCTGCATGGCTGGAAACTTGACAGCAAGCCCGGCAGTGAACAGCGCCACATGCGCATGACAGGCTATCCGGCCAAGATCAAGTCCCTGTCCTGGTCGAACAAGGGCAAATGGCTCGCTTCTTCAGGCGCACCCTCGGCGATCGTCTGGCCTTTCTCCGGCAAGGACGGTCCGATGGGCAAGGCCCCGCTGGAACTCGGCCAGCGCGCCGATACCATGGTGACATGCGTTGCATGCCACCCGGTGGAAGATCTTGTCGCCATCGGTTTCGGCGACGGCATGGTGCTCGCCGTCCGCATTGCAGACGGCAAGGAAGCCCTGCTGCGTCGCCCCGGCAAGGGACCGGTCACGGCCATGGCCTGGAACCGGCCAGGCCGCCTGCTCGCATTCGGATCGCAAGCAGGCGACTGTGGCGTTATCGACATTGCAGGGTAACAACCGCCCCGGTTAGGCCCAGGACAGTTCCAGTTGCGGCCGGCCGTTGGACGTGCGGGCATGGCTGACGCCATCCTTGCCGATGACGCCGTTGACCCGCTTCCGGAAGGCCGAGAAGCTGTCGAACGTGACCACGTCGACGGCTTCATCCAGATCAAGCGACACTCGGTAATTTCCCGGCGCCGACGTGATCGCCTGGATACCGACCACGCGAGCGGTGAACGGCTGCCCGAGATAGGCGCCGGTAACACGGGCGCCCGGAACAAGGCTTTCCGGCCCGGGCCGGTTGCCCAGCGCCGCATGCAGCGTGTTCCAGTCGTTGAAACCGTATTGAGCGGCGATCAACTCGAGCGCCTTCGAATGGCCGGTGGTGTCCCCATTGGCTTCAAGACGTGTTCTCAGGCGGCGCGCCTGATCCTTCAATGTACCCAGATTTGGCAGTGGCGTGGGATCACGCATGGCAGTTCTCCTGTCATGACATGCCTCGAACTTGGGGGTGTCCGCATTCCACCGTCTGGCATGTCATCGAAAAGGTGACTGCTCGAAAGCTGGAGACTTCACCATGGCAAAATGCCTGCGGACGGCCGGGGCTCCAGACCCGAAGACGTCCAGATAGGGATGCCCGGGCGGATTGTCAATCTGTCCCAAGCACAGCAGCTTTGCCGGTGCCCGGACCCTGCTCAGGGTAACTGTGGCTATGGAGAATGCCAAAGCAGTCAGGCGACCTGGATCATGCCCGCAACAGGCCGGATTGGACCGCTGCGCATTCCATGCCTGCCCTTCGCAACCAGCAGGCCCGATGCATCGTCGAGATGGCCTTCGGCCAGCTCCAGCCCGAGCAGCCGGTGCCGCTCCACCGGACCCGGCATCATCAAGCCGCCGGTCATGTCGGCCGAAAAGCCGAACCGCCGATAGTAAGGCGCGTCGCCCACCAGAATGATGGCGCCATGGCCCTGCTCTTTCGCCCGGGTGATGGCATGCCGCATCAGCGCGGAACCGATACCCTTGCCCTCGCTGGACGCCTCGACGGCAAGAGGGCCGAGGAGGAGCAGCGACTCGCCACCCGCCGCAACATCCCAAAGCCGCACACTGCCGACGACCTGCCCGGCCCCGTTGCGCGCGACAAATGCGAGGCCTGGCGAAGGCAACCGGCCACGGCGGAGCTTCTCGGAACTCTTCCGCCGACGACCCGGACCCATCGCGCGGTCAAGCAGGGCTTCGCGTGCTTGCACGTCGCATTCCGCTTCGTCTTCGATAACGAAGCCTGTTTCATTGTGAATCATGAGATCGGATGTCATCGGCGGATCCTCGGCCACGGCACCATGAAAACGGGACACAGTTGCCCCTCCGCAAGCCATGCATGCACGCGGAAGGGCTGATCTGGACGGAAGAATCCGTTCAGATCACGTAGGATCGGAGAGGTTCGAAGCCGTTGAAGGCGACCGCCGAATAGGTGGTCGTGTAGGCGCCTGTGCCTTCGATCAGCACCTCGTCACCGATGGTCAGCGAAACCGGCATCGGATAGGGGGTCTTCTCGTAGAGCACGTCGGCGGAATCGCAGGTCGGGCCGGCGAGCACGCAGGGCTCCATCGCGTCGCCATCGCGCGCAGTCACGATCGAATAGCGGATGGCTTCGTCCATGGTTTCAGCCAGTCCGCCGAACTTGCCGATGTCGAGGAACACCCAGCGCACGTCATCCTCGTCGGACTTGCGCGACACCAG
>JAHJUC010000679.1 GCA_018829385.1 Alphaproteobacteria bacterium | reverse complement strand
TTCCTGCAAACATCGGCTTCACAGGGTCTTCCGGCTCGCGGACGCTCGCCGCTGGACCCCGGCTCAAGGCCGGGGTGACGGAGGCGGGGGCGTCATGCCCTCATCTCACGGTCAGGCCGCCGGGAAATAACTCTGCAGCGGGTGCACTTCGAGGTTTCCTGCCTTCAGCGCGGCGATGGCCTGGGCGGCGGAGAGGCTGCCGGCCATGGTGGTGAAGTAGGGCACCTTCTGCATCAGCGCGGCGCGGCGGAGCGATTTGGAATCCGAGATGGTCTTGGCGCCCTCGGTGGTGTTGATCACCAGCTGCACCTGGCGGTTCCTGATCGCGTCCTCGATGTGCGGACGGCCTTCGAGCACCTTGTTGACGTGCTCGACCTCAAAACCCTGGGCGCGCAGATAATCGGCGGTGCCCGACGTCGCCATCACCCGGAAACCGTTGTCGACCAGGATGCGGATGGCCTGGATCACGCGCGGCTTGTCCTCGTCGCGCACGGAGACGAAGACCGCGCCCGAGCGCGGCAGGTCGACGCCGGCGCCGAGCTGCGCCTTGGCGAAGGCCAGCGCGTAGTCGCGGTCGAGCCCCATGACCTCGCCGGTCGAGCGCATTTCCGGTCCGAGCAGCGTGTCGACGCCGGGGAACTTGGCGAACGGGAAGACGGCTTCCTTGACGGCGATGTGGGTCAGCTTGCGGTGGTCGGGGACCGCGCCGTAGGCGGCAAACGCGTCGGCGAGGCTTTCGCCGGTCATGACCCGTGCGGCCACCTTGGCGATCGGCGAGCCGACGGTCTTGGCGACGAAGGGCACGGTACGCGAGGCGCGCGGGTTGACCTCGAGCACGTAGATCACGTCGTCCTTGATGGCGTATTGCACATTCATCAACCCGCCGACATTCAAGGCCCTGGCGAGCGCCACGGTCTGCTCCTCCAGCCGGTCGACCATCTCGGGCGACAGGGTGTGAACCGGCAGCGAGCAGGCCGAGTCGCCGGAATGGATGCCGGCTTCCTCGATGTGCTCCATGATGCCGGTGACATTGACCGACGTGCCGTCGCAAAGACAGTCCACATCGACCTCGATGGCGTTGGTCAGGTAGCTGTCAAACAGCAGCGGATTGGTGCCGAGCAGGGTGTTGATCTGGCCGGTCTTGTCGTTGGGGTAGCGCGCCTTGATGTCCTCGGGCACCAGTTCGGGCACGGTGCCGAGCAGGTAGTTCGACAGGTTCGCCTCGTCGCGGATGATCTGCATGGCGCGGCCGCCGAGCACGTAGGAGGGGCGGACGACCAGCGGGAAGCCGATGTCGGTGGCGACCAGCCGGGCCTGTTCGACCGAATAGGCGATGCCGTTGTTAGGCTGGACCAGGTCGAGCTTGTGCAACAGCTTCTGGAAGCGGTCGCGGTCTTCGGCGAGATCGATCATGTCGGGCGCGGTGCCGAGGATCGGGATCCCGGCCTTTTCCAGCGCATCGGCGAGCTTCAGCGGGGTCTGGCCACCGAACTGGACGATGACGCCCAAAAGCTTGCCCGATTCCTGCTCCTTGGTCAGGATCTCGAGCACGTCCTCGTCGGTCAGCGGATCAAAATAGAGCCGGTCGGAGGTGTCGTAGTCGGTCGACACGGTTTCCGGGTTGCAGTTGACCATGATCGCCTCGTAGCCGGCGTCCTTCAAGGCGAAGGCGGCATGGCAGCAGCAATAGTCGAACTCGATGCCCTGGCCGATGCGGTTGGGACCGCCGCCGAGGATCACCACCTTAGTGCGGTCGGAGACGCGGGCCTCGCAGGCGAGGCTGCCTGCGAACGGCACTTCATAGGTCGAGTACATGTAGGCCGTCGGCGAGGCGAATTCGGCGGCGCAGGTGTCGATGCGCTTGTAGACGGGCCTGACGCCCAAGGCGCGGCGGGCCTTCGCCACTTCATGGCCGCGCTTGCCGGTGAGCGAACCGAGCCGCGCGTCGGAAAAACCCATCGACTTGATCAGCCGCAGGTTTTCGGCATCGCTCGGCAGGCCGTGCTCGCGGATGCGGGCTTCCATGGCCAGAATGTCCTCGATCTGGGCCAGGAACCACGGGTCGATCTTGCAGATCGCGTGCACTTCCTCGGCGCTCATGCCAAGCCGCAGCGCCTGGGCGACCATCCGCAGACGGTCGGGCGTCGGCGTGCCGATGGCGGCCTTGATGGCGTTGTCGTCGTCGCCCTCGCCAAGGCCGGGAATCTCGATCTCGTCAAGCCCGGTGAGCCCGGTCTCGAGCCCGCGCAGCGCCTTCTGCAGGCTTTCGGCAAATGTCCGGCCGATGGCCATGACCTCGCCCACCGATTTCATCGCGGTGGTCAAGAGCGGCTCGGCACCGGGGAATTTCTCGAAGGCAAAGCGCGGGATCTTGGTGACCACGTAATCGATCGAGGGTTCGAACGAGGCAGGGGTGGCGCCCTGGGTGATGTCGTTTTCGAGTTCGTCGAGCGTGTAGCCGACGGCGAGCTTGGCCGCGACCTTGGCGATCGGGAAGCCGGTGGCCTTCGAGGCCAGAGCAGACGAGCGCGAGACGCGCGGGTTCATCTCGATGACCACCAGGCGGCCATCCTTCGGGTTGACCGCGAACTGCACGTTGGAGCCGCCGGTCTCCACCCCGATCTCGCGCAGCACCGCGATCGAGGCGTTGCGCATGATCTGATATTCCTTGTCCGTCAGCGTCAGCGCCGGGGCGACGGTGATGGAATCGCCGGTGTGCACGCCCATCGGATCGAGGTTCTCGATCGAGCAGATGATGATGCAGTTGTCGGCGGTGTCGCGCACCACCTCCATCTCGTATTCCTTCCAGCCGAGCACCGATTCCTCGATCAGCACTTCGGTGGTCGGCGAGGCATCAAGCCCGCTTTCAATAATGTCGAAAAATTCCGAGCGGTTGTAGGCAATGCCGCCACCGGTGCCGCCCATGGTGAAGGAGGGGCGGATGATGGCGGGCAGGCCGATCAGATCGAGCGCCTGCACGGCCTGGGCCATGGCGTGGCTCATGTAGCGCTGCTTGCGGTCGGATTCACCCAGGTTCCAGGTGTTCTCCAGCGCATCGAGCGCCGCGTCGAGTTCGCCGCCGGAGAGCTTGTCGCGCAGGATCTTGCGCTCCGCCTCGTGCAGCTTGCGGTCGGTGTCCTTGATCTCGGTGGCGTTGGCCAGGAACGAGCGCGGCGTCTCGAGCCCGATGCGGGCCATCGCCTCGCGGAACAGGGCGCGGTCCTCGGCCATGTCGATGGCCGCCGGCTTGGCGCCGATCATCTCGACATTGTAGCGCTCGAGCACGCCCATGCGCTTCAGTGACAGCGCGGTGTTGAGCGCGGTCTGGCCGCCCATGGTCGGCAGCAGCGCGTCGGGGCGCTCGCGGGCGATGATCTTGGCCACCACTTCCGGCGTGATCGGCTCGATGTAAGTTGCGTCGGCCAGCCCCGGATCGGTCATGATGGTGGCAGGGTTGGAATTGACCAGGATCACCCGGTAGCCCTCTTCCTTCAGCGCCTTGACGGCCTGGGTGCCGGAATAGTCGAACTCGCAGGCCTGACCGATGACAATCGGCCCCGCGCCAATGATGAGGATCGACTTGATATCGGTGCGTTTCGGCATGGTCCGGGTCCCTTTTGTGCGGGCTTCGCGCAAAAAATCCCCCGTCGGATACCACCGGTCGGGAGAGGCCATGCGCAAAATCTGAGGCTAGACGCGGCTTATAGGGAAATGCGCCCACGGATGGAACCCCAAAACGGTGTTGTTCAGGGGAAAGTGGGTGGTGGCAGTGGAGCTAATCCATGAACCCTTTCGCCGAGGTCTTCCGCTCCGGCCGTTGCAGCCAACGGAATCTTAAGATGCAACGTGCATCTTTCGGATGTCTTTCCAGGGAATGGCGCAGGAATACATGACCAGAGAGCTTAAGATTTTGCGCGCCTTGATGCTGTGGGCGGTTCTGGCCTCCGGCGCAATGGTGATGTTGCTGCTCGGCGTCTCGAAGATCGTTCTCGATCTGGGATCGCTTGTGCCGGTGGTTTCGACCGTGATCCTGTTGAGCGGCTCGGCAATCGTTTTCCGTCGGCGCGGTTCCCTCAAGTCCTCGCTGATCATGGAGGTGCTGGCCGGCGGAATCGCTTTCTCGGTGCTGGTGCTGGTGTCCACATATCTGGCCGTTTCGCTCAATGCGCCGCTGGCTGATGACAGTCTCGTGGCGATGGATCTTTGGCTAGGTTTCGATGGTGCGGCGTTCATCCGCCTTGTCGACGGAATGCCGCTGCTCTCCTGGACCCTGATGCAGGCTTACGCGTCTTTTGCGCTGCAACTGCTGGTGCTCCCCATGCTGCTGATCCTTTTTGGCCAGCCCGCGCGCGCATACGGACTGGTCCTCGCCTATGCATTGGTTGGCTATGTCTCGAGCGTCGTTTCAATCTGGTTTCCAGCATTGGGATCGCACGTCGTTTACGCCGTTGACCCTGCATCGCTGATATCGATCAATCCGCATTATGGGTATGCCTTTCTTGAGCAGTTCCAAGCGGTTCGCGATCAGCCGGAGTTCCTGCTTACGCTCACGTCTGCGGAAGGCATCCTCACCTTCCCTTCGGTACATGCTGCCGTGGCGCTATTGTGCGCGATCTCGGCATACAGCATCCCATTGCTCAGATATCCCTTTCTTGCGCTCAATGTCCTTATGGCGGTTGCAACTGTCACTCACAGCAATCACTACCTTGTCGATGTGCTTGCCGGCTTCGCGGTCGCGGCAGTCGCGCTCTATTGCGTACGGGGCCTGTCCCGCACGCCGTCGGTCGCTCTGATCCAGACTCTCAGGCTCAGCGGCGGCCGGAGCGCAGGCTAGGACCCTTCCCGCATCATTTCTGCCGCTTCTGCAGATCCAGCAGCCATTCCACCACGTCGGCCTTCTCGTGATCGAACAGCCGGAAGGTGGTCATCGGGAAATGGTCGGCCTCAAGGAACTCCTCGAACCAGGCACGGTCGCGGCCTTGAATTGCGACCAGATCGGAATAGGGCGGGGCCATGTCGGGGGTAAGTTTTTCGCCCTCGCGGACGTGGCAGTCGCGGCACCATTCGTCGACCACCTTCTGCCCGCGCTTGACCGCCGCCCTGTCGGCCAGCGCCGGGCTGGCGGCCAGCGGCATGAGTACTGCCGAAAGCAGGAGCGCGCGCATGGCCGAAGCCGCCGTTGACGTGGTGCCGCGTGATGTCTGGCTGATGCTCATCGGTCCTGCCCGTTGCTTTCGTCTTGTTGTCAGGATGATCGAGGCCGGTCGCCGCCGCAATGATCGGGATCAAGCCCCGCTGATCCGGTCGCCCCAGCGGGCGCGCACGTCCGGCATCTGGCTGCGGCTTACGGGCAGGACCTGGCCGTCGGTGGTTTGAACCGTCAGCCGTGGGTTCTTGCCGCCTTCCCGGGTCACCGATCTGACGCCGGCATCCGCGACCCAGTGCGAGCGGTGGATCTGCTGGCCGGTGTTGCCGCCGGTCTCGGCGATGGCGTCGCCAAGCCGCATCAGCAGCAGGTCCGTGCCCCTGGTGGTGACCACCAGCACGTAGTGGTCCTGCACCTCGAGCCGGATCAGCGGGCCGCGCTTGTCCACCGGCAACCGGTCAAGCAGGGCGGGACGGTCTGCCGGAGAAGGCGCGTTCGCGGCATCGTGCGCAGGCGTCCTTTCCTCCGCGCCGGTTGCGGTCGATGCGGCATCGGCATCGGGGGCCGGCTCTTGCTCCGCCCTTGCCCCGTCGCCGCTGGTCATGCTGAGCCAGGTAAGCAGGCAGAAGGCGATTGCGATCGGAAGGGCGGTCAGGACGTTTTCAAGGAAGCGCTCGACATTGAGCGGCCGCATCAGCAGCACGAAGTTGATCACGGTGATGGCCAGTCCCACCGGCAGCGCCGAGACCATGGCGCCCACCAGCATGCGGATCAGGCGGGAAGGGGTGCGCCGGCTCAAGACCACATCGAAGAACGAGATGCTTGCAAGCGCGCAGGCCCATGTCGTGGCATGCAGCACCAGCCAGTAGCCGAGACGCGTGGGGAAGGCGAGCCGCTCATAGGTGCCGAACGGGCCGGTCAGGACGAACAGGGCGACGACCAGCGCAAACACCAGCCAGAGCCGCGGACGGGACAGCAGCGCGCGCAGTTCACGAAGCGTGGATTGCAGCAACGTGTCGCTCACGAAGTTCTCCGGGTCACAGACGCATCAGGCATTGAGGATCGGCGGCGACCATGGCCGATGGGGGCAGATTTGGCAATCGGACAGCAGGCCTTTCGGAAATCGGGTGCCTGCGGTCCACAACAATGGACACTCTTCATGACACTTGAACCTCTTCTCAATGCCAGCCCCGCCATCCAGTTGCACGTCGCAACCGTCGTGCCCGCGGCGCTGATCGGCGGCCTCATGCTGATCCTGCGCAAAGGCACCTACCTGCACCGGATGGCCGGGCGGGTCTGGATCGGGCTGATGGTGCTGACCGCGCTGTCGAGCTTCTTCATTCACGAGATCAGGCTCTTGGGCGATTTCTCGCCGATCCACCTGCTCTCGATCGTGGTGCTGGTCAGCGCCGTCGAAGTGGTCCGCTCGGCGCGGCGGCGCAATTTCGTTCGCCATCAGCGGCTGGTCAAATCGCTCTATTTTGGCGGCATCGGCATCGCCGGGCTGTTCACGCTGCTGCCCGGACGGGTCATGCACGAGATGGCGTTTGCGCCGGCGCTGGCCGAACCGGCTCAAGCCGCGGCTCCGGCGGCAGCGCAGGCCGCCACCGGCGCGCCGGTCTGGGTGTGGCCGCTGCTCGTGGCGCTGATCGCGCTCGGGGTCAGCCGGATGCGCGATCGGGAAATGCCGGCGTGGCGGTTGCTGCTGCTGCCGGCGATCCTGATCGGCATATCGATGATCACCGCGCTTGTTGGCGGCTTGAACGCAGCCAGTCTCGTTGCGATGGCAACCGGCCTCGGGTTGGGAGCGATTGCCGGATGGGCAACGATGCGCAATGTGGTGGTTGTCCGGCTCGCCGGAAACCGGATCCGGGTGAAGGGCGAAGCCGTCTCGCTGATCGCCATCCTCGGGATCTTCGCCAGCCGTTTTGCCGCCGGCACGCTTGCGGCAGCCGCGCCGCACATCCTGGAAAATCCGGGCGTTGCGGAACTTTTCGTCCTGCTGCCGGCACTCTTCGCGGCGCTGATGGCTGCCCGTGCGCTGGCGCAGGCGGGATACAATCCTCTCGG
>JAHJUC010000678.1 GCA_018829385.1 Alphaproteobacteria bacterium | reverse complement strand
TCCGGGAATCAACTGGCCCGAGCCTCTGCCCTTGGAACTGACCAGGACGATATCGAGCGGCTGGAGACCATCCATGACGGCGTCCTGCGCCGCCTGCTTTGACTTGAGATAGCCGCTGCGCCAGGCAGCATGGCTCAAGACTGTACCCAATGCCGGGGCGACCGTGCGCGCCATGTCAACGAACCAGCGCGGATACTCTTCCATATTGGTGCAGCAGGCCCGAAGACTTGCCTTGGCGGGCTTGATGTCGGCATCGGCGATGCCAAGCTGGGCGCATCCCTGTGCAAACGCCATGATCGACAGGAGCAAGACCAGAGCCATCCGGCGGAGGGCCGGAACCGAGACAGCGTCACGCATGCGCAGACCCAACGATCACATGTTCCTGGCAGCGTCGGGATGACGTGCCGGTAATTGGTTTGACTGACTGACCGGGCGGCAGCCCGGATGCAAGGCGAATACCCTGCCCGCTGGACAGGGCGGCGGTTTGCCACAGCGGTCAGCCCTGCGACAGCGGCACCGCGCGGTAGCGGAAGTCTTCCATATCGTCCTCGATGCGGCGCAGATCGGATTCCAGCCGGCCAATGTCACGATCCATGTCGCGGATGCTGCGGCGGTTGTCGTCAATCCGCCGTTCCACCGCGCGGCGATCCTCGGTGCCTGCCGACAGCAGCTTCTCGTCCTCCCTGATGGAGAACTCAAGACTGCGGATGCGCGATTCGAGATTGTTGAGCTCACGCTTCTTCTCGTAGTGGGTCCGCCCGAGATCGTAGCCTTCGCGGAACCCGGCATCCAGATTGAGGGGGCAGACGTTGGCGTAGCTCTGACCCTGGGTGCCGACGCTGAGGCCATTGAGGGGCGTGCAGTAGCGCGGCAGCCCCTGCTGATAGCCCTGATACCAGGCGGTCTGGTCGGCTGCGACACCTGCCTTGGTGCAGGCCTTGACGTGCCGGGCAAAGCGGTCCTGCGGATTGTAGCCTGCCGCACCGTCCTGTTCCCCGATCACGCGCCAATCCGCGACGGCGCACTCTTCCTTGGACATGGTCTGACAGGATGTCAGCACAAGACATGCAAGAAGAACCAGTACGGAATACAGTTTCATGATTGTCCCCAGACAGCAGAAAGTCCGGTATCTTGATAGCAACCTGGATGCGTGGAGACAACCGATCGTTGGACATTTCCGTCCCGGTCTTGCGTCGGATGAGCGCGGGGAAAACAAAGAGCCTGTCATTTACGCCAAAAGACCGGCCGTTGCGCACGGCCGGTCTTCCGGGAGGGACAATCCGCTGGCGGGCCACCAGTGAAGGAGCTATTCCGCAGCCTGTTTTACCATCGGATTGTTCGGGTGTGTCGTCCAGTTGGCGTAGTCGTTGTCGATCGGCCGCCCGGTGCGCGGATCCGACCCTTGTGTCATCTGCACCATGGTGATGCAGTCATCGACGGGGCAGACATTGACGCAGAGATTGCAGCCGACGCACTCGTCGTCCATCACCTCGAAATGCCGGACGCCATCGACCATCGAGGTGATCGCCTGGTGCGACGTGTCCTCGCAGGCGATGTGGCAGCGGCCGCACTTGATGCACAGATCCTGATCGATCTTCGCCTTGGTGACGTAGTTGAGGTTGAGATACTGCCAGTCGGTGACATTGGGAACCGCGCGGCCCTGGAAGTCGGCGATGGTCTCGTAGCCCTTCTCGTCCATCCAGTCCGACAAGCCTTGTGCCATTTCCTGGACGATCTTGAAGCCGTAGGTCATCGCCGCGGTGCAGACCTGAACGGTGCCGCAGCCGAGCGCAATGAACTCCGCCGCGTCACGCCAGGTCTGGACGCCGCCGATGCCGGAGATCGGCAATCCGCGGGTTTGGGGGTCGCGGGCGATCTCGGCCACCATGTTGAGCGCGATCGGCTTGACCGCCGGGCCGCAATAGCCGCCGTGCGAGCCCTTGCCGTCAATCGTCGGCACGGGCGCGAAATTGTCGAGGTCGACCGAGACGATCGACGAGATGGTGTTGATCAGCGACACGGCATCGGCGCCGCCGGTCTTGGCGGCGCGTGCCGGGTAGCGGATGTCGGTGATGTTCGGCGTCAGCTTCACGATGACCGGCATTTTCGAATAGTGCTTGCACCATTCGGCGACCATCTGGATGTATTCCGGCACCTGGCCGACAGCGGCGCCCATGCCGCGCTCGCTCATGCCGTGCGGGCAGCCGAAGTTGAGTTCGATGCCGTCGGCGCCGGTGTCCTCGACGCGCGGCAGGATCGATTTCCAGCTTTGCTCCTCGCAGGGCACCATGATCGAGACGATCATCGCCCGGTCGGGCCAGCGCTTCTTGACCTCGGTGAT
>JAHJUC010000677.1 GCA_018829385.1 Alphaproteobacteria bacterium | reverse complement strand
GTCTTGCGCCCATGCGGCGCGGGATGATTATCCCTGAAATACTTTTGCGGCTTTCCACGAGCCGGGGCTCTGGGCCTCGATCGCGGCAAAGGCCTCGCGCATCCGCTCGATGCCGGTCTCTTCCGCCCAGAACATCGGGCCACCCAGATGTTTGGGGAAACCATAGCCCTCGGTCCAGACAATATCGACCGCGGTGTCGCTGGTGGCGATGCCTTCCTCGAGGATCAGGTTGGCCTCGTTGACGATGGCCGCCATGATGCGCAGGACGATCTCGTCGGTGGTGAACGACTGCCCGCCGGTCGCGTGCTCGGTGCGCCAGGCGGCAACCATGGTTTCGATCTCCGGATCGGGCTGGCCGACACCGCCGGTGTGATCGTACCAGCCCTTCTTCATCGGGCTGCCGCGGCCCTGACGGCCGATTTCGCAGAGCTTGTCGGCGATATCGACATAGCGGCCCGGCCAGGTGCCGGCGGCGAGCTGGCGCTTGCGGTTGGCCCAGCTGATCTGCAGCCCGGTGCGGTCCTGAAGCTCGTAGGGTCCCATCGGCATGCCGAGCGTGCGCATGGCCTTGTCGACCTCATATGGCGAGGCGCCGTCGGCAACCATGTAGTCGGCCTGGCGGCGGTAGGCCGAGAGGATGCGGTTGCCGATGAAGCCGTCGCAGACGCCGGTTTCGACCGGGATCTTGCCGAGGCCCCGGGCGAAGGCGAAGGCCGTGGCCATGGTCTGGTCGGCGGTGGCGGATGTGCCGACGACCTCGACCAGCTTCATGATGTTGGCGGGGGAGAAGAAATGCAGGCCGAGGAAGCGTCCCGGGCCGGGCATGCCTTCGGAGATCAGGTTGGGGTCGAGATAGGAAGTGTTGGTGGCAATCAGCGCCTCGGGGGACATGACGGCGGCAAGCTGGCCGAACACCGCGCGCTTGACCTCCGGGTCCTCGAACACCGCCTCGATGGCGATGTCGGCGTCAAAGGCTGCGGCGTAGTTGGCGCCGGCCGCGAGATTGGCGCGGCGCGCCTCGGCCTTGTCCTCGGTGATGCGGCCCGAGGCCAGATCGCCGGCGATGATGGCTTCGACGCGGGCGCGGCCGGCCTCGGCCGCTGTCTCGTCGCGCTCGAGCAGGGTGACCCGGTGACCGGCGGCGAGGCTGGCGGCAGCGATGCCCGCACCCATCAGGCCGCCGCCGACGATGGCGACATGGTTGATCGCGGCCGGCTCGAAGGCCTTAAGGCGGTCCGGCCTTGTGACGGAGCGGCTGGCGAAGAACAACCGGCGCAGGGCGCGCGACTGGCTGCTCGTGCGCAGATCGAGATGGGTCCGGCGTTCGATCCTGCTGCCTTCGGCAAAGGGAAGGCTTGCCGCGAGCGCCGTGGTTTCGAGCGCGATCATCGGCGCGTCGGCACCCTTGGCGGATTTGGCGATCTCGGCCTTCAGCTCCGTCAGGTCGGCGTTCTCGACCGTGCGGGCGGAAGTGTTGACCGGACGGGCGGGCAGGGCGGCGCGGAAATAGGCCAAGGCCTGCATCGGATCGCCCGAGAAGACGAGATCAAGCCCGCCGAATTCCGCGAATGTCCTGGCGTTGACCGGTTTGCCATTCGCCGCCATGCGGGCGGCGCGTTCGAGCCCGATGACACGGGGCAGGCGCTGGGTTCCGCCGGCGCCGGGGATCAGGCCGAGACTGACCTCGGGCAGACCGAATTTCGTCTTCGCGTCGGCGATGCGCCAGGCGCAGGCGAGCGCCAGTTCCAGTCCGCCGCCGAGCACCGTGCCGTGCATGACGGCGATGAACGGGGTGGCGCTTGCCTCGATGGCGTCGAGCACGTCGGGCAGGTGCGGCAATGGCGGCGGTCCGGCGAATTCGGAAATGTCGCCGCCGGCGACAAAGGTGCGCCCGGCGCAGACGATGGCCGCGGTCTCGCATTTGGCTTCGTTGACCTGGCGCACGGCCTGCATCAGGCCCTTGCGGACGCTGACCGAGAGCGGGTTGACCGGCGGATTGTCGATGGTCACCAGCGCGTGGCCATTTTCTATCGCGACATCGACCACCCGTGTTTCCTGACCTGTGTGAAGGGTGGCTGAAGGCGTGGTCACTGTGGCGGCTCCCGAAGTGGCGAAGTGAAATTTTAAGTGTCAAATACCGTGAGATTATTAATTGACCAACCGGTCGGCTTATGCAACCATTATTTTCAGGAGGACCCTGGC
>JAHJUC010000008.1 GCA_018829385.1 Alphaproteobacteria bacterium | reverse complement strand
GCCGGTGAAAAAGCCGCACGAGGTGTTCTGGGGCGGCTACTCCGGCTATTTCGCCGACCCCGACGGCCACCTGTGGGAACTGGCCCACAACCCGTTCATGCAACTCGACGCAGACGGTCACATGACCCTGCCGGAATAGGGGCGGGGCGGCTCTCTATGGCAGTGGGGCGGCTGGTCCACTGCCTGCACGCGTCACGGCTTCAGCCGCAGCAGCGGACGGAAGTTGATCAGGCCGTCGTCTTCGTCAAGGGCATGCGGATCGCAACGGATCACCCGGCAGGAATTGGTGTCGCGCGCCGGCACCCGGGCCCAGACGCCGACCGACGGGCTTTCGCACATCAGGGATGAGCTGACATAGCGGTCATAGATCGGCAGTCCGCGCTTCGAGGTGTATCTGAGGATTGCCGCGCCCTCGCGGATCAGCGTCGCGCGAATGGCGCTGCAATCGGTCTTCGTCGTCTCGATGCGGCTGATCGCATGCGCCGGACCGGCCGCCGCGGCCAATGTCGCTGCAATCACCACGGCTGTCGGCAGCATCTTCCGGATGGGCTTCAATGTCGTTGTCATGGGGTCTCTCCCTGGGGCCATTGGAGTGAGCATACGGACAATTGTGGCGCAGATCGGGATGAAGGCAAGATCTCCGGCGCTTGACGTCACCTCCTGCCGTTGCCACATCTGGGAGACGATCATTCCGGAAGGCCGACCATGAACCACGACAGCTACGACAACGCCTACATTTCCGGCATCCTGCAGTCGGTCAAGACCATCGCCGTGGTCGGCGCGTCCGCCAATGATGTCCGGCCGAGCTTCTTCGTCATGAAATACATGCTCGACAAGGGCTATCAGGTCATTCCGGTCAATCCCGGCCAGGCGGGCAAGCCCATTCTCGGGCAGATGACCTATGCCCGGCTCTCCGACATTCCGGTCGCCATCGACATGGTCGACATTTTTCGCGCCTCCGATGCCGTTCCCGGTATCGTCGACGAGGCTCTGGCGCTCGATCCCTTGCCGAAGGTGATCTGGATGCAGCTCACCGTTCGTCATGACGAGGCCGCCGCCCGCGCCGAAGCCGCAGGCCTTAAGGTGGTGATGAACCGCTGCCCGAAGATCGAATACGCGCGGCTGTCGGGCGAGATCGGCTGGAATGGCGTCAACTCGGGCATGATTTCGTCGCGCAAGCCGGTGATGCGGTCCGGATTTCAGAGTTACGGGCTCAGGGTGAAGCCGGGTGAGCCGGACAGCTGAACCAAACCGGTGGCGCCGGCAGGGCGCTCGATTGCCGATCTGACGCCATAGTTTAAGGGCAGAGACTGTTCCGGAGGCTTGCGGGGAATGCGGCCGTTCTTTCATCGCCCGCTCGGGAGGCCTTCATGATTGGACTCTTCAGACTGGTTCGCACCACCGCCTTTCTCGTTGTTCTGTGCGTTTCTCTGGCGACCACCGCCGTCAGCCTAGGCGTCTGGGCAGTGTCGCTGACAGCGCAGGTGACCACCATGACGGCGAGTGCTGCCGCAGCCGCCATCGCCAATCGCAAGGCCATCGCCGCGGCCGTGTTCAGAACCAAGGCCAAGGCGCGGTTGCGCCGGGCGCTTGTGGTGGTTCCGGTGGCCGGCATCGCCGCCGCCGTCGCCTTCGAGCGCGAAGACTATCTCGAATGGAAAGAGGACAATCCCGACGGCGATCTCGAGGCCTACGGCTGCGAGGTCAGCGCGGTGTCGGCCGAGGTTGTCGACGACGTGCTGCAGGATCTGCCCGAGCAGGTCCGCCCGTCGCGCGACTGGCTGCTCTCGCGCCTGCCGGAATGCGAAAAACCGGCTGGCTAGCGCTTCAATCCCGGATCTTGCGCTCGCCACGGCAAAGGCCTTGACCGGAGCGGGTATCGGCGCCAACCAGCCGTTGCAGCTCAGTCCCGATCAGGGGATGCATGGGGCGGAATGATATTTCTTGCTTCGCGCAGGAATTGCCGTGTGCGGCGCGCCTGCCATGCCGGTCGCGCAAAAATCTTCTTTGACCATGGCGCACACATGCGGGATAACCCCTCTCACCATTCAAGTCGGGCACAAGGGGAGAGGTCCATGCCGAACAATCAGCCAGGTTTCAATACGCTTGCGATTCATGCGGGGGCCCAGCCGGATCCCGCCACCGGCGCGCGCGCCACGCCGATCTACCAGACCACCAGCTTCGTCTTCGAGGATGCCGATCACGCCGCCTCGCTGTTCGGCCTGAAAGCCTTCGGCAACATCTACACCCGCATCATGAACCCGACCCAGGCCGTGCTTGAGGAGCGGATCGCCGCACTCGAAGGTGGTACAGCGGCGCTGGCCGTGGCCTCGGGCCATGCGGCGCAGCTGCTGGTGTTCCACACCATCATGAGCCCCGGCGACAACTTCATCGCCGCCAACCGGCTTTATGGCGGCTCGATCAACCAGTTCGGCCATTCCTTCAAGTCCTTCGACTGGCACGTCCGCTGGGCCGATCCGGCCGACATGGCGAGCATCGAGAGCCAGATCGACGACCGCACCAAGGCGATCTTCATCGAGAGCCTCGCCAATCCGGGCGGCACCTTCGTCGACATCAACGCCATCGCCGAAGTCGCCCGCAAGCACGGCCTGCCGCTGATCGTCGACAACACCATGGCCTCGCCCTACCTGATCCAGCCGATCGAGCACGGCGCCGACATCGTCGTCCATTCACTGACCAAGTTCATCGGCGGTCACGGCAACTCGATGGGCGGGGTCATCGTCGATGGCGGCTCCTTCGACTGGTCGAAGTCGGGCAAGTACCCGATGCTCTCCGAGCCGCGTCCCGAATATGGCGGCATGGTGCTGCACGAGACTTTTGGCAATTTCGCCTTTGCGATTGCCTGCCGCGTGCTGGGCCTCAGGGATTTCGGTCCCGCGATCTCGCCGTTCAACGCCTTCATGATCCTGACCGGCATCGAGACCCTAGCGCTGCGCATGCAGCGTCATTCCGACAACGCGCTGGAAGTCGCCAACTGGCTCGCCAGGCACGACAAGGTCAGCTGGGTCTCCTATGCCGGCCGGCCCGAGCATGAAAACCACGCTTTGCAGCAGCGTTACGCGCCCAAGGGCGGCGGCGCGGTCTTCACCTTCGGTCTCAAGGGCGGTTACGAGTCCGGCGTCAAGTTCGTCGAAGGCCTCGAGATGTTCTCGCACCTGGCCAATATCGGCGACACCCGTTCGCTGGTGATCCACCCGGCCTCGACCACCCACCGTCAGCTTACGCCAGAGCAGCAGGTTGCCGCCGGCGCCGGCCCCGACGTGGTCCGCCTGTCGGTCGGCATCGAGGACGTCAAGGACATCATCGCCGACCTCGAACAGGCGCTCGCCAAGGCCTGATCACCCGTTTGAGGTTTGAGATTGAACGGCCCGGCCTCAAGAGCCGGGCCGTTTTGCGTTGAAGGAGATGGCTCCGGGCCTTGCCCTTGCAGTTGGCGGGTGGTCTTATTCGCAGGCTGACGACCGATCCGGAGCCTTTCATGATGCGCCTGCCTTTGCCCACTCTGATCCTTCTGCTGATCATGGGGGCCGCGCCCCTCCGGGCCGAGACGCTGACCTCGATCGCGGCCTCAAGCATTGACGACCCCAGGACCTTCTGGCGCGCCACGATGGAAGAGTTTTACGGCCCTTATGACAATCGCCGCAAATGCTGGATTGCCGCGCGCGCGTCCGAACCGCTGTGCATGCGCCCGCATCTGCTGTCCACCGTGATCGAAGACGGCGTTCCGACGCTTTATGCCGCCATGGCCGGCTACGCGATCACGGACGATGGCGGACGTGCCGACTGTCATGCCTGCACGGGCAAGCTCGGGCTTGTCGTGCTGAGGCCCAAGGGCGACAGGCTGGCCCTGGTTGCCAGCAACGATCTCTCCACCGATGCCGGCTCCTGGGGGCAGGTGCCGCCGGAGGAATTCTTCCGTGTCGTCGAACTCGGCAAGGGAAATCACGGTTGGCTGATGGAGTTTTATTACACCGGGCAGGGCTACACCGAGGGTGGCGTCGGGGTCTTCGGCGCCATCGGCGACAAGATCCTCGATCTTGGCTTTATCTCGACGCATTCCGACAATGGCGGCGCCTGCGGCGACGGTCTGGGCGATTGCTACACCCACAGCTACGAAATCCTTGCCGATCCGGCCGCGTCCGACGCGCGTTTCGGTGTACTGATCGCCCGCAAGGTCGAAAACACGGACCCCGCAGCACCGACGACCGTGCGGATCCCGTTTTCGCAGACCGAATTGAAATACCTGACTCCGCCGGCACTCGCAGCCGCTCTGGGTAACTAAGCCGGCTCGATTGATCTGCCGCAAGGCGAAGTGGCGGATGCGAGACTAGGCTGGACCCAACCTGACGCAGGAGGTCCCATGTTTCATATCACGCTCCGATCCATTTCCCTTGCACTCGCAACCACCCTGACGCTGGCGCCCATGGCCCAGGCCCAGTCGGCCAATCCGGCCTGGCTCGACCAGCTCTCAGAGCAACTGGCGATCGAGAAGGATTGCGCCGTCGAGTATTTTCTCAACATGAAGGAAGGCGAGCTTGCCGGCCGGCTGACCTTCGAGGCCCGCGCGCAATGCGCGGACGGCCGCCAGTTCGATGGGTCGCTGACCGAGCCCGCCGAGGAGTTCACCATCAGCGAATGCGGGGTTCAGGTCTGCTGAGTTCGGCCCGGCGCCGGCTTTCCGGCCATGTCGTCAGCCAACCAGGCCATCCGGTCGCAGAACCACAGCTTGAACATCGAGGCGAGCGTCGCGCCCAGAAACGCCGCCCAGGGATCGAGCGTCCACAGGCCATAGGCGAGCGGGATCAGCGACAGGCCTGAAAGCGCCGACAGGACCAGCGCCGAGCGCGCGTGGTGGGCCGGAATGGGTGTGGTCTTCCGCGCCAGCCAATGGCGCTCGCCGAGCACGGCTTTCGAGGCCCAATCGTCGAGATGAGCCGGCGGCGGAAAGGCGCGCGGATTGATGAAGGTCCATGCCACGAGGGCCGCAATGGGCGCCAGGCACCACCAGCCGATCCACGCGCGCGACCAGATCGCGAGCGTCAGCAGCAGGAGGACCGGAACCCGCGTCCAGAAGCTTAAGGGATTGGCATGGCGCGCCCAGGTGGCATCATTCATTGCCATCGTGCTTTCGATTGCCTTGTCGATCCTCATGGCGTCAATATAGATGCTTCGATTGCATCCTGCGAGGTCCCATGTCGAAGTCCGCCTATCTTGCCGTCGCTCCGACCGTTGAACCCGAACTTTCCCGGCCCGATCCGGAAAAGGTCCTTTCCGGCGATCCGGTGCACACCACCTGGAATCTCGAGGAGCGCGACGGGCTCTATTGCGGCATCTGGCAATCGACTCCGGGCAAATGGCGGATTTCCTACGATGAGTGGGAGTATTGCCGGATACTGGAAGGAGTTTCGGTTGTTTCCGAGGATGGCGGTGAGGCTGTGACGGTCAAGGCGGGTGACAGTTTCATCCTCAGACCAGGCTTCAAGGGGAGCTGGGAAGTCCTTGAAACGACTCGCAAAGATTATGTCATCCGGCTGTAGACGATGAGGGCGAACAGCACCCCTCGCGCTGTCTCTCCCGGCAAGCGGACACTCGTGTTGGGCGCCACCGGTACGATCGGCCGCGCAACCGTCAATGCGCTCGTCGGGCAGGGTTGCGAGGTGGTCTGTTTCGTCCGACCCGCGGCCTCCGCGAAGGCCGTGGACAAGCAGTCGCTGCAGGGTGGTTTTCCCGAAGGCGTCACGGTCCGTTCCGGCCATGTGTCCGATCCCGCGAGCCTTGCTCTTGACGGCATATGCGGCGAGCATTTCGATGCTCTCGTCTCCTGCATGGCCTCCCGCACCGGGG
>JAHJUC010000097.1 GCA_018829385.1 Alphaproteobacteria bacterium | reverse complement strand
GCCATTGGCGCTGCCGACCATCATGGCCGGCGTCAACCAGACCATCATGATGGCGCTCGCCATGGTCGTGGTCGCCTCGATGATCGGCGTCCAGGGTCTTGGTCTGCCGGTGCTCAAAGCCATCGCCAACCAGTACTTCACACTGGGTATTTTCAACGGCCTCGCCATTGTCGGCATCGCCATCATCTTTGACCGCACCAGCCAGGCCTATGGCAAGCGGCTGCAGAAGCACCTGGAGGTGGTACATGGCTGAGCAAGAATCCGGCATCGGAATCAGCGTCCGCAATCTTTACAAGATATTCGGCGCCAATCCGGACGCCTATATCGACGCCGTCAAGGGTGGCATGACCAAGGCCGAACTCAACGAGAAGCACAATCATGTGCTGGGCCTCAAGGACATCAATATCGACATGCCCGGCGGCGGTATCCAGGTGGTCATGGGCCTGTCCGGCTCGGGCAAGTCGACGCTGATCCGCCATATCAACCGGCTGATCGACCCGACCGCCGGCGAGGTCATCGTCGGCAACGATGATGTGGTCAAGATGAACGAAGTCGAGCTTCGCGAGTTCCGCCGCCACAAGACCGCCATGGTGTTTCAGAAGTTTGCGCTTCTGCCGCACCGCACGGTGCTTGAAAACACCGTCTACGGCCTGGAAATCCAAGGCGTCCCGCGCGATGAGCAGGAAAAGCAGGCGCGCCGCTGGATTTCCCGCGTGGGCTTGGATGGTTTTGAGGACAACTACCCCAACCAGCTTTCCGGTGGCATGCAGCAGCGCGTCGGTCTCGCCCGCGCGCTGACCAACGACGCCCCGATCCTGCTGATGGACGAAGCCTTCTCAGCTCTCGACCCGCTGATCCGCATGGACATGCAGTCGGTTCTGCTCGATCTGCAGAAGGAAATCCGCAAGACCGTGGTCTTCATCACCCACGATCTCGACGAGGCGCTGCGCCTGGGCGACCGCATCGCCATCCTGCGCGATGGCGAGGTGGTTCAGCAGGGCACCAAGCAGGAAATCGTGCTGCGTCCGGCCGACGAGTACATTTCGAGCTTCGTGCGCGAGGTCAATCGCGGTCGGGTCATTTCGGTCGACATGGTGATGTCGCCGCTTTCCGGCGATCCCCAGGGCATGCCGGTCAAGCTGGGCACCGTGCTTGAGGTTGCGGCCAAGAAGATGACCGACAGCAATGTCTCCATGGCGCATGTCACGGATGAGGACGGCAAGCCGGTCGGCGCACTGGACATTCATGAGGTCATCTCGGCCATGGTGACGCCGGTCGATCACGAGACCGCCGCCTGATCCCCGTCCCGCCGGGCTTGAGGTCCGGCAAGACGGAGGTCTCGGCCAGAAGCCACACCCCGCGGGCGACGCGATCGTCCGCGGGGTTTTTTCATCCGCAAACGTCACATCTATTGCAATGACATAAAGATATCTTTATACGGTAAACAAACCTACAGGAGATCTGAATGTCCGCATCCAATCCGCTCGCCGACCTGCTGGCCGAAAAAGGCATCCTGCTCGCCGATGGCGCAACGGGCACAAACCTGTTCGCCATGGGGCTGGAATCGGGCGAAGCGCCCGAGATGTGGCTGGAGACGGCGCCGGAAAAGATCACCAAGCTGCACCAGGATTTCGTCGACGCGGGGTCGGACATCATCCTGACCAACAGTTTTGGCGGAACCCGCAACCGGCTCAAGCTGCACCAGGCCGATGACCGGGTGTTCGCACTCAACAAGAAGGCCGCCGAGATCGCCCGCGCCGTCGCCGACAAGGCGCCCCGCAAGGTGATCGTGGCCGGCTCTGTCGGCCCGACCGGCGACCTGCTGGTTCCGCTCGGCGCCATGACCTACGAATCTGCGGTGGAATCCTTCGTCGAACAGATCGAGGGCCTCAAGGCCGGCGGCATCGACATTGTCTGGATCGAGACTATGTCCGCTCGCGACGAGATCCGCGCAGCGGCCGAAGCCGCCGTACGCTGTGGCCTGCCTTACGTCTACACCGGGTCTTTCGACACCGCAGGCAAGACCATGATGGGCGTGCATCCGCGCGACATCCATTCGATCGCCAGCGATATCGGCGACGGCCCCGTCGCCGTTGGCGCCAATTGCGGTGTCGGTGCATCCGATATCCTGTCATCCCTGCTCGACATGACATCGGCCGATCCGGACGCCATCGTTGTCGTCAAGGGCAATTGCGGGATTCCCGAATTCAGGGGCGCCGAGATCCATTATTCGGGCACCCCGCCGCTGATGGCCGATTACGCCCGGCTGGCGATCGATGCCGGCGCCCGCATCATCGGCGGTTGCTGCGGCACCTCCTGCAACCATCTCGCCGCCATGCGCGAGGCCGTCGACAGCCACATCAAGGCGCAGCGCCCGACCGTGGAAGCCATC
Source organism: Alphaproteobacteria bacterium (assembly GCA_018829385.1). Classification (GTDB taxonomy): domain Bacteria; phylum Pseudomonadota; class Alphaproteobacteria; order Rhizobiales; family Rhizobiaceae; genus Hoeflea. The sequence continues at coordinate 6,626 of JAHJUC010000097.1, read as the reverse complement.
GTCGACCGCATCGGCCCGATGCGCAACACGGTCGCCACCGACAACCCCGCCCCCACCCGCGAACGCCGCGGCCGGCGTGGCTGAGGCAGTATTCCTGTTCTGAAAAGCCGACAGGCCGGGGCTCGCGCTCCGGCCTGTCGCTGTTTGGAACCGCGTGATTGCGCTACCGGTCCAGCCCCCGCGCCAGCCGCACCAGTTGCAGGAACTCCGACCTGTAGCCGAAGGGGTCTTCTCCTCGCGCCTCCCGGGCAATCCGCTCGATCTCGTCATAGCTGAAGCCCGCGAGCTGGGCGGTGTTGCGCAGTTTCTGGCCGAAGGCCGCCACCGCTATGGAAAACCGCACGTCCTGGGAAGCCGCAGCAAAGCTCTGAGCTTCCGCCTCCCGCGTCACCGGGATTTCGGTGAGCCGGCTTTCCGCCTCGCCCGGCGTCTTGGCGCGGATCTTGAGGAACGCCAGCTCGTCGCCATACTGGTCCGGGGCGGCCGGGCTCTCCGGGCCATAGCGCAAGTCGCTGTTGAGCACTGCCGGGCTTCCGACCGGCGTGATCTCGTAGATCGCGGTCACCGTGTGACCCAAGCCGATCTCGCCCGCATCCACCAGGTCATTGTTGAAGTCCTCACGGTTCAAGGCCCGGGTCTCGAAGCCGATCTGGCGATACTCCGCCACCATGGCCGGATTGAACTCGAGCTGGAACTTTACATCCGACGCGATCGGGAACAGCGACGCCGAGGCTTCCTGCACCAGCGTCTTCTCGGCCTCCGCCAGGGTGTCGATATAGGCGGCGACGCCATTGCCGTTTTGCGCGATCGCCTGCATCAGCCAGTCGTTGTAATTGCCCTGCCCGAAACCGAAGATCGACAGGAACACACCGCTCTCGCGCTTTTGTTCGATCATCGCGGTGAGCGACCGGTCGTCGCTCTGGCCGACATTGAAATCGCCATCGGTTGCGAGCATCACCCGGTTGACCCCGCCCTTGACGAAGCCTTTCTCCGCCAGCCGGTAGGCCTCTTCCAGGCCCGCGGCGCCCGCCGTCGAGCCTCCCGGGCGCAGATTGTCCATCGCCTCGAGAACCTTGCGCTTGTCGGAAACCGGTGTCGGCTCCAGCACCGTGCCCGCCTCGCCGGCGTAGGTGACGATCGACACCGTGTCGTCCGGATCAAGCGTGTTGACGAGCAGCCTGAACGCCGATTTGAGCAGCGGCAGCTTGTCGGCGTCGTTCATCGAGCCGGAGACATCGATGAGAAACACCAGATTGGCGGCCGGGCGCTCGGCCGGCGTGATGTCGTAGCCTTTCACCCCGACATGCAGGAGCTGGGTGTCCGGGTTCCATGGCGTCGGCGTCACCGTGACGGTGGCGCGAAACGGTGTGTCGGCGGACTCCGGGCCAGAATAGGCATAAGGGAAGTAATTGACCATTTCCTCCACCCGCACCGTCTCCGGCCGGGGCATCACGCCCTGCTTCAGCGCCCGGCGCACCATAGCGTAGGACGAGGTGTCGACATCCGCCGAGAAGGTCGAGACCGGGTGTTCGGCCACGGACTTGACGCCGTGGCTCACGAAATTCTCGACCCGGTTGCGTTCTGCTTCAGCAAGCGGCGCGCGATAGGCCCCGTCTGCACCGGCGAACCCTTGCTGATTGACTGAGCCTGCGAGATCCTGCCGCGCGATCGCACCCATCGGCTGACCGATCGACTGTTTTGGCGCTGCGCCGCCCGGTTGCACGGCCTGTCTGGCGGCAGGCGATGCAGCCACCCGGGGCGACGGCGCCGCATCCGCCAGCTCCATGTCTTTCTGCCCCGAAGCAGGCGGCAATGGTGCCTCCATCGCCGTCTCCGGGTCGGCGGATCGGCCCATTTCCAGCGGCGCCAGCAATTCCGGCGCAAAGCCGTGCTGGTCGCTGGCGATCTGCCAGGTCATGTAGGCTGCCGCAGGCAGGATCATCAAGGTGGCAAGGGCAGTGCCTGCCATATAGCGCTGGTTCATCAGTCCACTCCGTATCGAGGTTACGATACGGGTAAGACGTCCGACGTCGGGCGATCCTTGGGCGGGGCGTTGTTTTTGGGTGGCACGTTGATTTTCCGGACCGGCCTTGTCAAAGGCCTGAAGTGCGCTGTCGAGCGCCTGGCGTTTGGCATCCTCAAGCGGAGGTGGCGCGCTGCGCGCCAGTCTTTTGAGATCCTTGTCGATCATTGCTCGTCTCCAGACCCGCGCAGCAGCGTTTCCAGCCGCTTCCGCGCGGTGTGCAGATGGTAGGAAACCGTCGATTCGGCGCAGCCCATCACCGTGGCCGCATCGGCGTGGCTCAATTCCTCGCCGTAAACCAGCAGCACGGCGTCGCGCTGCTTGTCCGGCAGGGTGCGGACCGCATCCCACACGTAATCGCTGTGGCTCGGCTTGTAGCTCGCAATGTCCTCCCCGAGAGCGGTGGTGTGGACCGCGAGCGCCTCCACCTTGCGCATCTCGCGGGCAATGAACCTGGCATGGTCATGGGCCGCATTGATGGTGATCCGGTAGAGCCAGGTCCTGAACGCGCTTTCGTTGCGCCACTTGCGGATCGCAAATCCGAGCCTGACACAGACATTCTGTGCAATGTCCTCGGCCGCGGACCTGTCGCGGCACCATTTCCAGGCCACGCCATGAATGAAGGCATAGTGGCGCCCGACAAGCATGGCGAAGGCTTCACGGTCGCCAACCGACGCCCGCTCCGCCAATGTGTCATCCGCCGGCTCTTCGTCGCTCTGGCTCTTCGGTTGCATGCGGGCACGCGTCTCCATCATTGAAGCTTTGACGATACCGATCCGGCAATCCTTGGGTTCTGTGACACAAATTTATGAATAAGCCGTCATGTGGAACCGGATCTGTGCATCCTCGTAGCGATGCGCGCGCCCGACGGGACAGGCGTCGCGCGCCAGGCAGCCGGACGTCATGCAGCCTTTCCGGCCGGGTTCGGTCTTGAGCCAGGCGCGGCACGACAAGACGTCGAGACCGGCGGGGCCAAACGCATTGACCGGGCACGCGGACAGGCAAGGCTTGCCGGCGCAGCTGTCGCAGGGATGCGGCTTCGCATCCCGCGCGTCCAACGCCGCCAGCCGCACTTCCGCGAGCGCCGGATCCGCCATCGCCCGGTCTCCGAACAGGATCGCACCGCGATAGCCGTGCCAGAGGCCAAAGTCCGGGTGAATGAGCATCCCCAGCCGCGACGGCTTCAGCCCTTCGGCGGCCATCGCCCATTGCTGGAACGGCTGCCAGGGCCGGTCGGAGGGAAACACAGCCTCCCCGCCTGCAGCCTCGGCAAGCGGGGTGATCACGGTTTTGGACCAGGTGTCGAGCGGATCCCCGATCCCGGGATGCTTCTCCCACCAGGCCTCGAAAACCGGCCAGAACCCGCCGCCGGTGTGACCGACAAGGCAGATCGCCGATGCGACGCCATCGCCTGACGGCATCGCGACGGTGGTAATGTCGGGAAAAACCCATCCCCTCAGGCAAAGCCCGTGGTCAGCCAGCGCGGCATCCAGCGCGCCAATGCCGCCGGCGCCGGTCACCGCTCCCGGCCACCTGTGCCGCCATCGCGAAACGCAGAGCGCCAGACCTCCTTGTGAATGAGGCCTGCTACTCTCGCCTGACCGCCTGTCTCCCTGGCTTTATCGGGCTGTGTTCAAGTGAACGCGTCGGGCATCGAATCCTTGCGCTGGGCGATGTAGTCGAGCAAGGCCTGGTCGATGGCCGGATCGAGCTCGGGCGCCACGTAGCCGTCGAGCCATGAGCGGCAGAGCGCCCGGGCCCGTTCCTCGATGCGCTTTTCGCCTTCGGCCAGCCACTGCTCGTAGGAATTGTTGTCGGCCAGCGACGAGCGATAGAACGCCTGCTGGAAGTTGGCTTGCGTATGCGCACAGCCGAGATAGTGGTTGCCCGGCCCGACTTCGGCGATGGCGTCCATCGCCTGACCGGTTTCCGACAGGTCGACGCCTTCGGCGAAGCGCTGCTGCATCCCGAGCTGGTCGACGTCGATCATGAATTTCTCGTAGGAGGAGACCAGTCCGCCCTCGAGCCATCCGGCCGAATGCAGCGCAAAGTTGGTGCCCGCCAGCAGCGTCATGTTCAGCGTCGAGGCGCTCTCGTGCGCGGCCTGCGCGTCGGGCACCTTGGAGCCGCAGAGCGACCCGCCGGTACGGAACGGGATCTTCAGCCGTCGCGCCAGCTGCGCTGCACCATAGGACACCAGCGCTGGCTCCGGCGTACCAAAGGTCGGCGCCCCCGACTGCATCGAGATCGAGGCAGCAAAGGTGCCGAACAGCACCGGCGCACCGGGACGGATCAGCTGGGTAAAGGCAGCACCCGCCAGCACTTCGGCCAGAATCTGCGTCAGTGTACCGGCCACGGTCACCGGGCTCATCGCGCCGGCGAGAATGAAGGGCGAGACCACGCAGGCCTGGTTGTTGCGGGCATAGACCTTGAGCGCGCCAAGCATGGTTTCGTCAAACACCATCGGCGAGTTGGCGTTGATCAGGTTGAGTGTGACGCAGTTCTGGTCGACGAAGTCGGCGCCGAACAGGATCTTGCACATCTCGATCGTGTCTTCGGCGCGTTCCGGCGCGGTCACCGACCCCATGAACGGCTTGTCGCTATACTTCATGTGGCTGTAGACCATGTCGAAATGGCGCTTGTTGACCGGCACGTCGACCGGTTCGCACACGGTGCCACCCGAATGGTGCAGGGCCGGCGCCATGTAGGTCAGCTTGACGAAATTGCGGAAGTCCTCGATCGTCGCATACCGCCGCTCGCCATCGAGATCGCGCACGAAGGGCGGCCCGTAGACGGGGGCGAACACGGTGGCCTTGCCGCCGATCTGCACCGAACGCGCCGGGTTGCGCGCATGCTGGGTGAACACTTCCGGCGCGGTCTTCAGCAATTCGCGGCACAGCCCCTTGGGGAAGCGCACCCGCTCGCCCTTGATATCGGCTCCGGCCTCGCGCCACAGCGCGATGGCTTCGGCGTCATCGCGAAACTCGATGCCGATTTCCTCGAGCACGGTGTCGGCATTGCGCTCGATCAGGCTCAGCCCTTCCTCGTCCAGCACCTCGTAATTGCCGAGCTTTCGCATGATAAACGGCATCGACTCGCCCGGTCCGCCGCCCGAGCGTTGCGCCCGCCGCGCCGCAGCACCCCTGCCGCGCCGGCCGGCGCCCGCCTCGGGTGCTGCATCTTGAGCCAAATCGGAGGTGGAAAGCGTATCTGGATGAGCCATCGAATGCCTGCTTTATCTTGGGAGCGCACAATCACGCCAGTTGACCCATGCTAGCCAAAACCGGCGACCGCACATTCCTCAAAGCGCCAAGCCTTGGCGCATCAGGAATACCGGCTAAAATGCGCCTCGTCGCTTTTTCCGTTTTGCGCGTCGTTTTCAAGGAACTTTTTGCAAACAATCGCCTATATCGCTAAGCACAATGGGTCTGGTGCGTCGAACCACCGGACAGGCGCATTCAAGGGAGATACCGATGTCTGACGAAGAAATCATCCTGTCCGAACTCTCTGACGATGAACTTGTCCAGCAGATGCATGACGATCTGTATGACGGGCTCAAGGAAGAGATCGAGGAAGGCACGAACATCCTCCTCGGCCGCGGATGGACCCCTTACGACGTGCTCACCGAAGCCCTCGTCGAGGGCATGCGCATCGTCGGCGAGGATTTCCGCGACGGCATCCTGTTCGTTCCCGAAGTGCTGATGAGCGCCAACGCGATGAAGGCAGGCATGTTCATCCTGCGTCCACTTCTCGTCGAAACCGGCGCCCCCAAGCTCGGCAAGATGGTCATCGGCACCGTCAAGGGCGACATTCACGACATCGGCAAGAACCTCGTCGGCATGATGATGGAAGGCGCCGGCTTCGATGTCGTCGACCTGGGCATCAACAACCCGGTCGAGAGCTACCTCGAGGCCATCGAGCGCGAGCAGCCCGACATTCTCGGCATGTCCGCACTGCTGACCACCACCATGCCCTACATGAAGGTCGTCATCGACACGATGAAGGAAAAGGGCATCCGCGACGATTTCATCGTTCTGGTCGGCGGCGCGCCGCTCAACGAGGAATTCGGCAAGGCCGTTGGCGCCGATGCCTATTGCCGCGATGCAGCGGTCGCGGTCGAGACCGCCAAGGAACTGATCAAGCGCCGTCACAACCGGCTAGCCGCCGGCGCCTGAACGGCGCAGACCTGATTATCGCTGGTCAAACAGCTGCCGGCTGGCCTCGGTCAGCCGGCAGCGGCGTCACCGACCGCGTTCACCGATTCCTTTACCTCGCAGCCGGCGCCTCATATCATGGCGGGGCATGACACCGGCGTCGGGCGGCAACGAAGACAGTTTCTATTGTCGGAGACGTCATTTTGGCTAAACCCCATGGAGCTTCAGTGACCCGGGATCTGGCTCGGGCGAAAGGCAACATCATGGCCGGGCAACGGAAATCCGACGGAAGCATTGAGAACCCGGGCGTCCCGGCCGGCAAAAAGGTGCGCGTCATCGCCTGCGGCATGATTGGCCGCGAGGTTCTGGCGGTCAACCGCCAGCTCAGTCACGACCATGTCGACCTCAAATGCATCGACGCCAATTTCCATCACTATCCCGACCGCATC
>JAHJUC010000676.1 GCA_018829385.1 Alphaproteobacteria bacterium | reverse complement strand
TGTCCGCACCATGCTGAAGTCGCTTTCCGCCGAGGAACTCGACATCCTCAAGGGCCTCAACCTCCTGACCTCGCACCCCGTGCTTTATGTCTGCAATGTCTCCGAGGAAGATGCCGCGACCGGCAATGCGCACACCGAGGCGGTGGCGAAAATGGCTGCCGAACAGGGCGCGGAAAGCATCGTCATTTCCGCGGCCATCGAATCCGAAGTGGCGCAGCTGCCTGACGAGGAAGCCAAGGAATTCCTCTCCGCCCTCGGCCTCGACGAGGCGGGCCTCGACCGGCTGATCCGCGCCGGCTATCATCTGCTCGACCTGATCACCTATTTCACCGTCGGCCCCAAGGAAACCCGGGCCTGGACGATTGAGCGCGGCACCAAGGCGCCCGCTGCCGCCGGCGTCATCCACACCGATTTCGAACGCGGCTTCATCCGCGCCTTCACCATCGCCTATGACGACTACGTCAATCTCGGCGGCGAGGTTCCGGCCAAGGAGGCTGGCAAGGCCCGTGACGAGGGCAAGGAATATGTGGTGCAGGACGGCGACGTCATCCACTTCCGCTTCAACACCTGACGCCTGAAGACGCCGGTCGCCTGTACGGGCTGGCCAGCCGGCTTCATCCGCCTTGCGCAATCGCGGTGCGGGGTGCAGGTTCAGCCGATGAACACGCAAACACATCTGCTCCTGGCGACCGCGCTGTTTGCCCGGCCGGGACGTGAGAACCGGCTGCGCAACGCCGCCGTGATCACCGGCGCGCTGCTCCCCGACGCCGTGATCTTCGTGATGTTCGCATGGTCGAAGCTGATCGGTGTTCCGGAATCGGAGGTCTGGTCGGACTGGTATTTCAATCCGCCCTGGCTGACCGTCATCGACTGGATGAACTCGCTGCCGCTGTTCGGCGCAATCCTGCTCGTGGGCTGGGTGCTGCCAAGGGATCCGAGCGGTTTCGACGCGCTTTCATCGGTGCTGATGCTGTTCGCGCTCGCCGCGATCACCCACCTGCTCGGCGATCTTCCGTTTCACGTCGATGACGGGCACGCCCATTTCGTGCCGTTCTCGGAATGGCGGTTTGTCTCGCCGGTTTCCTACTGGGATCCGCGTCACTACGGAACCATCGTCTCCCTGATGGAACTTGCGCTGGGACTAACACTGATCGCCGTTCTCTGGCGCCGGTTCGGCGGGCGCGTGCTCCGCGCCCTGCTTGCCTGCGCTGTGTTGGCTTACGCCATACCCTATGTCTGGTTCGTGCTGCTCGGCGGGCATGCAGACCACTTCGCTGCGCTCGCACGCACGAACGCAGCCTGATCACGATGCAAGGCGCAGGATGGCCTGCCGGCTGGAGCGCGGTCTAGGTCTTCTTAACCGGACAGGTCGACAGCCCGAGGATCGAATAGAGCGGGCAGGTGCCGAACAGGCCGGTAAACAGCGGGATGACGCCGATCAGCGCGAAGTAACGCCACGAAGCATCCGGGTAGAGGAAAAACAGCCCCAGCAAAATCAGGCCAGCGATGACGCGAACCGTGCGGTCGAGACCGCCAACATTGTTCTTGAACATATCCGTAACTCCAGTTCCCATGACCGGACGCAATGCCGGAATGCATAGTGATTATCAGATTTGTTACAAACCGCTTTGACACGGATCAATCGCCGGATGCCGCGATTTGCAGTGGCTTTTGCGCTGCGTCCGGGGATCAGGCGGTATTTTGATCGCGCTGCCACCGCAAACCTTTCATACCTAAATGAAATCGACTAGGTTGCGCGGCATTCACCATTGAAGAAGCGATCTTTTTCCATGTCAGACGATAATCTTCTCCATTTTGAGGACATGCCGCCGGGAACAGTGTTTCCGCTCGGACCGAAACATGTTTCGGCGGACGAAATCATCGCATTCGCGATGGAATACGATCCGCAGCCGATGCATCTCGATGCCGAAGCAGGACGGGAATCCATCCTTGGCGGTCTGGCCGCATCAGGCTGGCACAGCTGCGCCATGATGATGCGGATGATGACCGACTCCTACCTGCTGCGCACCGCCGCGGAAGGCGCGCCCGGCGTCGACTACGTCAAATGGAAGAAGCCTGTACTTGCCGGCGAAGTCCTGTCGGGCGAGACCCGGGTGCTCGACAGCCGTGAATCCCAGTCCCGGCCCGGACTGGGCATCGTCAACCTCAGGCACGAATTGCGCAATCAGAAGGGCGACACCGTGCTGGAATCGGAAAACCCGGTGATGATCCGGCTGAGAAATCCCGGGAGCGCCAGTTCGTGACCAACGATCCCTATTTTGTACCGGGCGACCGCCGGGAGCTC
>JAHJUC010000096.1 GCA_018829385.1 Alphaproteobacteria bacterium | reverse complement strand
GGGGAAGCCCGAGGCCCTGGCGGTCATGGCGAAGGTGACTGCGGAGAGCGACCGCGCCTCCGGCCGGGTCCGCGCCACCCCGGTCTCTCCGGCTTGTCCGGTCAGTGCGGCAAGCGCCGAGACGTCGCCGTTGAAGATGACACTGTCCGCTGACAGTCTCTCGCCCGCTGCGAGCGTGACGCCGCCGACGCGGCCGCCCGCAATGTCGATGGCCTCCACATCGGCGCCATAACGAAAGCTGACGCCCAGATCCACAGCCAGCCGTTCCATGGCGCGGGCCACCGCGTGCATGCCGCCGTCCGCAAGCCAGATTCCGTCCTGCTCGACATGGGCGACCAGCATCAGCGTCGCCGGAGCCATGAAGGGCGACGAGCCGCAATAGGTGGCGTAGCGTCCGAACAGCTGCTGCAGCCGCGGATCGGAAAAATAAGAGCCGAGCGCCGACCACATCGACGAAAGCGGTTTGAGCGCCAGCTGGTCGCGCAGGTTGAACAGACCGATCCGTTTCATCAGCGCCACCGGCCTGGGTCTTTGCGCGTCGATGTAGCTGGGCTTCAAGGTGGAGAACATCGCCGCGCTGTCGGCCGCAAACCGGCGATACCCGGCAGCATTTTGCCGATCCGAAAAATCCGCGATGGCGCGGGCGCTCTCCTCGATGCTGGCAAACAGGTCGAGCCGGGCGCCATCCCGCCAGCCATGCCGGGCGAGAAGCTCGGCCCGATTGAGCCCGATCCGGGCGTCCAGAGCGGCGTCGCCCATGGCAAAGAGCCGTTCGAAGACCCAGCGCATGGTCAGCACGGTCGGCCCGGCGTCAACCGCTCTTCCGCCCGCGCTCACCTGGCGCATCTTGCCGCCTGGCGTGCCGCTCCGTTCAACAACGGTCACGTCGAAGCCCGCCGCCGCCGCCGAAATCGCACTGGCAAGCCCGCCGGCCCCGGCGCCAACAACGATCAGCTTCTGCGGCTGCCGCATCGTTTCTCGGTCCTTTTCCAAAACGGGCGCCAATGGCGTTGACAATCCAATCGAGTGTGTCAGGATAAATTGACATAAACAAGCGTCATTTAAAAATGACAATTGTGAGAGGCACGGAGGGAGACGCCAGATGGATCTGCAAGGCCGCATTGAACGCAACCTCGAGCGGGCCGTCACCTACGCCACCGCGGGCGGCAATCCCTCCCTGATGTGCGATGCATTGAGATATGCCGTCTTTCCCGGCGGCGCCCGCATTCGTCCGCGCCTTTGCCTCGCCGTGGCGCTGGCTGCGGGCGATCAGGCGCCAGATGCTTCAAGCGCTGCAGCAACCGCCATCGAGTTGCTGCATTGCGCATCGCTGGTCCATGACGACCTGCCCTGTTTCGATGACGCGGATATCCGCCGCGGCGAGCCAAGCCTGCACACGGTCTTCGGCGAGCCCACCGCGGTGCTGACCGGCGATGCGTTGATCGTTCTCGCCTTCGAGACGCTGGCGCGCGAATGCCTGGCGACTCCCGATCGAATCGCGCCCTTGATCAGCGTGATTTCCCGTGCCGTCGGCATGCCGCACGGCATCATCGCCGGCCAGGCCTGGGAGAGCGAGGAGCGGATCGATCTCAAGGTCTATCACCGCGCCAAGACATCTTCGCTGTTCATCGGGTCGACGACGGCCGGCGCCATTGCCGCCGGAGTGGATCCGCAGAACTGGTACCGGCTGGGCGAGGCGCTCGGCGATGCCTTCCAGGTCGCCGACGATTTGCGCGATTGTGCCGCCAATGCCGACGAGATCGGCAAGCCCTGCGGCCAGGACGCCGCCCATGATCGCCCCAATGCGGTCCGGGAACTGGGGTTGGAGGGCGCGGTGCATCGCCTGCAGGATCTTGTCGGAGAGGCAGCGGCCTCGATTCCGGATTGCCGCGGATCGAACATGCTCAAGCAATTGATCCTTGATGAAGCCAAGCGCCTGGTGCCCAAGAGCCTGGCCACCGTGGCAGCCTGAGCCCATGTCTGTCGAGATGTCGGTTCCCGGTTCGCACGACACCCTCGGCCCGGGGCCGGACTGGCGCTCGCGGCTGCAGGCATGGCGCGCGCGCCAGGTGGCGCGGCCGGCCTTTCGCAGGTTTGTCCAACGCATGCCGGTGTCGCGGGCGTTCTCCCGCGGACGTGAGGAAGAGCTCTTCTCGATCGTCACCGGCTTCGTGCGAAGCCAGATCCTGTTTGCCGCCCTGCAATCCGGCCTGATCGATGCCGCAGCCAATGGTCCCGTCACCGTGAGCGATCTCTCCTGCGCCACGGGCCTTGGCGAGGATCGGCTCCAGCGCCTGTTGCAGGCGGCCCAATCGATCCGGCTGGTTCGTCTTGGCGCCGACGGTTACGTCACGCTCGCCGATCACGGCGCCGTCGTCCACAGCGACGAGGGCATCCGGGCCATGATCCGTCACCATGCGCTTCTGTACCGCGACCTGGCCGATCCGGTCGGCCTGTTCGATGGCACGCACAAGGATACCCAGTTGCGAAGGCTGTGGTCCTACGCCGGTGCGGGCCGCGAATCATCGGTCGAACCGGGCGCCGCAGCGGCCTATTCCGAGCTGATGACGGCCAGCCAGTCGATGCTCGCCGATGAAATTCTCGATGCCTATGATTTCGGCCGCCACAAGCGTCTGCTGGATGTAGGCGGAGGCGAGGGGGTGTTTGTCGCCGCGGTGGCGCAAAGGCATCCGGGCCTGAAGCTGTCGCTGTTCGAATTGCCCCCGGTCGCCGACCGCGCAAGGGCACGATTTGCCTCCCGGCCGCTGAGCCAATGCCCGCACTGCCATGGCGGCAGTTTCCTCGATGACCCGCTGCCGCGCGGGCATGACTGCGTCACCCTGGTGCGCGTGCTGTTCGATCACGAGGACACGGTGGTTCTCAGGCTGTTGCGCAATGTCCGCGCCGCGATGGAGCCGGGGCAAACCTTGGTTATTGCCGAGCCGATGGCGGGCCACGGATCGCAAGCGCAACGGCTCTCGACCGGCTACTTCGGTGTCTACGTGATGGCGATGGGCTCGGGCAGGTGCCGAACCCCTGAAGAGATCATCGGCCTGGCCCGCGCGGCGGGCTTCTCCGGTTTCGATATTCGTCCGTGCCGGTCCGCGCTGATGGCGACGCTTGTGGTTGCGCGTCCATGACAATTGTCACAATGAGTGTAAATATAAGTTGACATATAGAATAGTAAAATAAATATTACATGCAGGAGGAGTGTCCTGCCTGAGTCAGGCTTGACCAATCAAGATGCAAACAACAGCAGTCATCTTCGAGCAACCGGAACACATCGGACTTAAGTCGCTGAACGTGACTGACCCCGGTGCCGGCGACGTGATTGTCGAGGCAATCTGGAGCGGCATCAGCGCCGGGACCGAGAAGCTCCTGTTCGAAGGCCGCATGCCGCAGTTCCCTGGAATGGGTTATCCGCTTGTCCCCGGCTACGAAACGGTGGGCCGGGTGGTTTCCGCCGGGCGCGACTGTTCTTCCGAACTCGAAGGCCGGCTGGTCTTTGTCCCCGGTGCCCGCGGATATCAGGATGCCGCAGCCCTGTTCGGCGCATCCGCCTCCGGGCTGGTATCAGCCGCCGACCGCGTGATCCCGATCGAAGACGATCTCGCCCGCGAAGGCACTTTGCTGTCGCTTGCCGCCACCGCCTATCACGCACTCACCTTGCCCGGCATGACGCCGCCGGATCTGGTCATCGGTCATGGCATCGTCGGCCGTCTCACCGCGCGCCTGATCGTCGCCATGGGCAATCCGGCGCCGGTTGTCTGGGAGACCAATTCCGCGCGCCGCCAGGGCGCGAGAGGATACGAAGTCACCACGGCGGAAGCCTGCGAGGGCCGCAAATGGTCCTCCGTGCTCGATGCCAGCGGCGATCCCGATATCCTCGACAAGGCCATTGCCGTGCTTGAGCGCGGCGGCGAGATCACCCTTGCCGGCTTTTACGCCGAGACCATGAGCTTCCGCTTTACCCCCGCCTTCATGCGCGAGGCGCGGTTCCGCATCGCAGCCGAGTTCAGGCCGGCCGATGTGCATGCCGTGCTCGGCCTGCTCGCAAGCGGTCGGCTCTCGCTCGATGGCCTGATCACCCACACGGCAAGCCCCGGCAAGGCCGAGGCTGCCTACCGCACCGCCTTCGGCGATCCGGACTGTTTGAAAATGATACTCGACTGGAGGGAACTGCAATGACCGAAGGCTTCGGCGGAAACGCCACGGACCGGCTTCATGACCTCCTGCGCGAGGAGGCGGAGATCGAACCTGATCAGCCGCACACCGGCCCGGTCAAGAAGGACACCCAGATCATCGCCATCTACGGCAAGGGCGGGATTGGCAAATCCTTCACGCTGGCGAACCTCTCCTGCATGCTGGCCCAGCTCGGCAAGAAGGTGCTGCTGATCGGCTGCGACCCGAAGAGCGACACCACCTCGCTGCTGTTTGGCGGCCGCGCCTGCCCGACCATCATCGAGACATCCTCGAAGATGAAGGCTGCCGGCGCCGAGATCACCATTTCCGACGTCTGCTTCAAGCGCGACGG